>CAIOZP010000318.1 GCA_903862805.1 uncultured Fibrobacterota bacterium | reverse complement strand
CTGCTGACCGGCACGCTCAAGAGAACGAAGGTACCACTTTACCTTGAACTCTTTGGAACATGGAATAGCACGCCTCTTGTATCGACTGCTCAATGGGACAGTGTTGGCCGCGAGCACGTTTCGGTTGGCAAAGATCCGAACGCAGCACGCATGAACATCGGCCTGCGCGGCGGCTTCGATTTAACTCGGAAGTATGTTTCGATCCATGCCTGGGGCTACGGTCTGCTTTCTCCTCTCACCGACACGTCTGGGGTTATGGGCTCGCGCGTTCTCGACGGACTTCACGGCACCAAAGGCTTTGCCATGCCTCGCGCTGAAGGCCTTGATCTCCGTCTCGGCGATCAGCACGATTCGGCGTTTTCTGCAATCGTGTCGATACAGAACCACGATCGCACCTCCATCAACTATCTCAATCCCGATAACGGCGTCGTGGCAAACTACGCCACTCCGGCCTTCACGAGCATGTCAATTTCAACACGCTTTCCTTTCAGGCTGCCGGTGTTCCATGAGCATATTGCACCGGTGCTGATCGCAAGTGTTGACCCAATTCTTTTTGGCGACTCTCGCAGGATGCCGCAGATGCCGCAAGGCGAAATGATCGGGCCGAAGTTGAAGCTTGGACTTCAGGCTGTTATCAGATGAAGGCTTTTTATTCAATGAAGAAGATGAAGAAGTAAGGAAGGGGTGGCTAAGCCCTTCCTTCTTCATGCCTTAATTTTTGACTTATCAAAGAAATATCTGAATTGAAAATATTCGACCTTTCCACGACCGAAAAAATCACCGAACCCACAGTTGTCTCCGTTGGGAATTTCGACGGGATTCATGGCGGGCATATGCGGCTGCTTGATGAACTGAAAAATCAGGCGAAGCTGTTGGGACGCAAAAGCTGTGTTCTAACCTTCTCGCCGCACACTCGTGAAGTGACTCATCCTGACGGTGCGCCTTCGACGCTGTCAACCATTGCGGAAAAGGCTGTGCTTCTCGAAAAGATTGGAATCGACTATCTTGCCGTATTGCCTTTCAATAAAGAAACAGCTGCGATGAGTTCCGAACAGTTCGTCGATGACGTTCTTATGGGGCGACTTTCGGCCTGTGAATGGGTGATGGGCGAGGATCATCGCTTCGGGCGCGAGCGGCGGGGGAGCCGTGATTTCTTGCATAGAGAACGTGACAGAAACCATATTACGATCTTCACCGTGGCAGTACGCGGGGAATCCGGAGCAGAGACGACGTCGTCAACCCTGATCCGGAATCTTGTAGCGGAAGGCCGAATGAGTGATGCGCTGTTCCTGCTCGGTCATCCTTATCTTGTGATGACGGAACGGATACGGGGCTTGAGGATCGGAACCAGAAACGGATTTCCGACACTCAATTTCGAGCGGCCCAAGGGAGGGAAACTCAATCCACCTCCCGGAATATATGCCGCCGAAGTGACGTTTGATGACGTCGTCCTTCCCGGTGCATTATATCTCGGATCCTGCCCGACCTACGGTGAACGTGAGGTCCACTTCGAGTTTCATGCGCTTGCTGTTCCGCGGCGCGAACCGGGTGAAGGCGAAACTGCTTGTCTGTGGATTCACGAGTTCATAAGAGCCGATATCGCCTTCGAAAACGAAGCGGCTCTTGTGAAGCAGATCGGCAAAGACGTAAACGACATCAAACAATTTTTTTCAAGCAGGAGTACCTGATGGTAACGAAAGAACGCAAAGCCGAGATTGTAAAAACATACGGCGCAAATGACACAGACACCGGAAATTCCGACGTTCAGGTAGCTCTCCTTACAGAGCGCATCAACGACATTACCGGTCATCTCAAGAAGAACCAGAAAGATCATCATTCGCGCTACGGTCTGATGAAGCTTGTCGGTCAGCGCAAGGCGCTCATCGAGTTCGTGAAGAAGAACGATATCGCTCACTATCGTGAACTCATTGCAAAGCTTGGTATCCGCAAGTAATGGGATTTCTTTCAGTCAGATTTTTTTAGATTCTCTTGTTTGGGGGATTCGTCTTTTGCCGACGAGTCCCCTGTTTTTTTAATGTTTGCCGCTTTCCGGAATAGGCCGGAGGGATAAGGAGTTTACAGTATGGCAAAGCAGATTGTAGAAACCACCATCAACGGGATTCAGTTCTCGCTTGAAACGGGACGCATCGCCAAGCAGGCTCATGGCTCAGCCATAGCGCGAATGGGCGATACAATGGTCATTGCTACCGCATGTCAGGGCGGTGTCAAGGAAGGCGGAGATTTCTTTCCGCTAACAGTCGAGTATGTTGCGAAAACTTACGCAGCAGGCAAGATCCCCGGCGGATTTTTCCGTCGTGAAGGAAAGCCAACCGAGAAGGAAATTCTTTCGGCGCGTCTTATCGACCGTCCGATCCGTCCGCTTTTCCCGGAAGGCTATTACCACGAAGTTCAGCTGATCAACACCGTTATTTCGGCTGACGACAAGAACGATGCCGACGTGCTTGGTATCACCGCTTCGTCGCTTGCTCTTGCTCTGTCGCACATGCCTTTCTCGGATCCGGTTGCCGGTGTCCGCGTTGGTATGGTCGATGGTGAGTTCAAGGCTTTCCCGACACTCGACGAAACAGAAAGCGGCGGTCTCGACCTCGTTGTTGCCGGTACTGCCAATTCGATCATGATGGTTGAAGGCGGATGCCACGAGCTTTCCGAAGACAAGCTTGTTGATGCGATCGTTTTCGCTCACGAGCAGATCAAAGCGCTTGTAATTCTTCAGAACGAGATTTTGGCGAAGTGCGAAATTCCCGCCAAGGAATTCACCGCTCCTGTTGCCGACGATCCGAAGTATCTCGAAGCTGTCAAGGAATATGTCGGCACACGTCTGCACGAGATTTCCTTCAACGGTCATAAGAAGGTTCGTTACGGCGGAATCGACAAACTTTGTGCAGAGACGGTCGAAGCGCTCAAAGAAAAGTTTGCAGACGACGAAGGCGCAGCCGGATATTTGTCCAAGGCTTTCCATGCGCTTGAATATTCAGACATGCGTGAGACGATCCTTCGCGACCGCACACGTATCGGTGGCCGTGCTCTTGATCAGGTTCGCCCGATCACAATCGAGCTGGACATCCTTCCGCGTGCTCATGGTTCGGCGCTCTTTACTCGCGGCGAAACTCAGGGCCTCGTTGTTACAACTCTTGGCACCAAACAGGACAGCCAGCGCGTTGACAACATTCAGGGCGAGTACGAAAAGACTTACATGCTGCATTACAACTTCCCTCCATATTCGGTGGGCGAGTGCAAGCGCATTGGAGTTACCGGCCGCCGCGAAATCGGTCACGGTCATTTGGCAGAACGCGCGCTGTCGCCGGTTCTTCCGAGCGAACGTAGCTTCCCTTACACGATCCGCGTTGTTTCTGAAATCATGGAATCAAACGGATCGTCTTCGATGGCGTCTGTCTGCGGCGGTTCGCTGTCACTGATGTCTGCCGGTGTGCCGGTGAAGTCTCCGGTCGCAGGTGTTGCGATGGGACTCATCAAAGAAGGCGACACCATCGCCATCCTTACCGACATCCTTGGCACAGAAGATCATCTTGGCGACATGGACTTCAAGGTCTGCGGAACCCGCGATGGTATCACTGCTATCCAGATGGACATCAAGATCCACGGCATCACTCCTGACCTTATGCGTCAGGCTCTTCGCCAGGCTCATGAAGCTCGTCTTCATATCCTCGGCAAGATGGACGAGACCCTCGCCAAGAGCCGCACCGATCTTTCGCAGTACGCACCGCGCATCCTTGCGCTTAGTGTTGACCGCGAGAAAATCGGCGAGATCATCGGGCCTGGTGGTCGCAACATCCGTGCAATGCAGGAAGAGACTGGCACCACGATCAATATCGAAGATGACGGCACCGTTCGCGTCTATGGTTCGAACAAGCAGCAGGCCGAGGCCGCTGTTCGTCGCATCCAGATGATGGTGAAGGATCCGGAAATCGGCGAAGTGTTCGACGGCAAGGTCAAGACGATCGTTGACTTCGGCGCGTTTATCGAGTTCCTGCCCGGCCGCGACGGACTCGTGCACATTTCAGAAATTGCACACCGCCGCATCAACCGCGTTGACGAAGTGCTCAAGGTTGGCGATGTCGTGAAGGTCGAGCTTGTCGGATTCGAGCGTGGCGGCAAGGTCCGTCTCTCGATGAAGTCGCTCATCCCTCAGAACGATCCGCTTGCAGCACCTCAGACGGCTCCGGCTCACGTTCAGGATGAGCAGCAGCAGGATCAGGAATAATCACGACTGATTGACTGATACGAATGATAAAGGGGCTGCCTCAAAACGAGGTGGCCCTTTTTGTCTGTGGGTGTTGACAAGCGGTAATTGGCGAATACCGATTCAAAGATGCAACGGGTTTTATGACACATCTTTCATGACCTGTTTGAGTATCGACGATGTCCTTCCTTCT
>CAIOZP010000317.1 GCA_903862805.1 uncultured Fibrobacterota bacterium | reverse complement strand
TTGTTGCGGTGAACGCTGCTTCGGAAGGAACCGCTTCGGATATTGGCAAGGTCAGAAGCAACGCGGAGGAACTATCGCGGCTTTCTTCTGAATTGTCGGACTTTACGCAGCAATTCAAAGTTTGATGAAACAGAGACTATTTTATCTCCTCAGCGGCAGAAACCGGAACGGTCATCCGGAGTAGTGCCTCAAACAAAATCTTCGACTTGCAAACGCATCGATACTAAACTGTCGCCATGAAAATTGCTTTTATAAATCCGGAATATCCTTCTCCCACAGGGCGCGACCACGGCGGAATCGCGTCATACACTTTTACCACAGCATCGGTGCTGGCAAAGGCGGGCCACGAGGTTACGCTGATTTCACGCGAGGGATTCGTTGTCGAGTCAATGCCGGAGAATGTGCGCATCCTCTATTTCACATCGAAAAGTGGAAACAATATCGCATGGAAAATACTGCGTAAATTCGGCGTTAAGCCCGATTGGGAAAAAGGGTCGGCGTTTGCAGTGGCGGAGCTTTGCCGGAGCATTTATCATGAGCATGGCTTGGATGTCGTGGAGGTTCCGGAGTTCGGCGGACTCGGATCTGCCTTCGTTCCATCAGATCCTTTCGCTGTAGTCGTTCATTTCCATACGCCGCTCTGTCTTGTTGACGAGCTGAACAGCCATCACCCCGATGTGAACCGAAAGCGGCTTTACCAAATGGAATCTCATAGCGTCAGGTCGGCAGCAACATGGCGATCTCCCAGCAACGCTATGCGTGATCAGGCCGAAAAGCTATTCGGCATTGACAAAGAGGGAATAGCCCGCATCCGTTATCCTTTTGCAAGACACGACATAAAAATCGCCAAGCGACGTTTCGCCGCTGACGACCGCATCGATTTTCTTTTTGCCGGTCGGCTTGAAAAGCGCAAAGGCGCGGCACTTCTTGTGTCGGCTATTCCGAGGTTGCTCGAAATTGACAAAAGGATAAACATAACAATCGCAGGCGAGACACGAACCGGCGAACCGCAGGACTGGCGCGCAGCTATCGAGCGTGTCCTCACAAAAGATCAGCGGATGCGGATCTGGTTTGTCGGCGCGCTTACCAGGGATCAGCTTAAACTGCTTTACCGTCAATCCGATATTTTTCTGATGACATCCATTTTTGACAATGCGCCGAATACACTTCTTGAAGCGATGGATGCAGGACTTCCGATACTTGCTTCTGATGCCGCAGGTGTGAATGAACTTGTCTCGGACGGAGTAAACGGATTGGTGTTCAAAAGCGGCGATACCGATTCTCTTGTGTCAAGTGCGCGACGCATCGTTACCGAAACTGGGCTTCGCGAAAAATTGGTAGAAGGTGGTTTCCGCTGGCTTGAAAGAGAGCATGATCCAGATCACCTTTCCGATGCCGCAATAGATCTGTACAAGAAAGCGGTGATTCTCAAATGATCCGCCTTTTCAGAAAGATTATTCATTCTCTGCCGTTTTTTTTTGCAGATCCCTCTGCGCGGTCGTGTGGAACTTTTCTATCTGGATGCCGGTGCAGGTGACACGCTCATGGCGGCAGCTGTCGCGAGAGAAATCAAACAGCGCTACGGCCTCGGTATCAGGGTCGGGATGTACGGATTCGTCGATGAACTTCTCGATGGAAATCCCAACGTTGACTGCTTCGGTAAGCTGCACCGTGGAGTCAGTCTCGATTATCATCGTGGTATAATAAATGCAGGGCCACACCTTGAAAAAAATCTCATCGCAACAATGTGTGCCAAGGTTGGAATCAGAAGACCGCTTTCCATTCTTCCCGAGCTTTATCTGTACAGTCACGAAATTGCCGAAGCCCGTTCTGTCCTGGCCGGAACATCAGGACGATGCTGCACGATAAACGCCGGTGCCGGCCCATTCGCAAACGGCCGGAAGGATTGGCCGGAATCTTCATGGAAGGAACTTGTTCTGCTGCTTCGGACAAATGGAATTTTCACTTTACAAATTGGCAATGCTGACGAGAAGCCGTGTGATGCCGATCTCGATCTGCGCGGAAAACTTTCACTGCGTCAGGCGGCGGCAATGACGTCGGTAGTTGATGTTCATGTCGGAACGGTTTCTTTCCTGATGCACGCAGCTGCCGCGTTTGGCGTTCCTTCGGTAATTATTTA
>CAIOZP010000316.1 GCA_903862805.1 uncultured Fibrobacterota bacterium | reverse complement strand
TTCCATTATGTAAGGAACTTCATGTGTCACATAGGCGCTGTAGCGCGAGCGCATGAGCAATTCTGGTGTTTCGGCCGAGCGAACTCCGCGGATGAGCGGTTCGCAACATTCAGCGTAAAGTTTCTCGCTGCCACAGGGACAATTCATTGCAGGTCCTTTCAAAAAGATTCGCAAATTTTTCTTTTCAGGCCGATAAAATACACCTCGGCCGAAGGTCTGGCGCAGCAGTAGTTCTCTACAGTGAACGAATCAACAAGTTCGATGTTGAAAAAGCCGACACCTGAACCTACTATGGTTGCTCTTCGCTTCAAAGCGGAACAACGATGAAACAGCATGGACCAGTAGAATGAACAAATCCGATTCCGAAAAGCCTTCATCTGACACTCTTGCAAGCCTCAAGAAAGAAATAGACCGACTGAATCACGAACGGCTCGAATTCTTCCGCGCAGAACGGCTCTATATGATGAGCGGGCTTTCTTTTGGTGCCGCGCAGGAACTCGGTAATGCTCTTTCGGTGATTCTGGGCAGTGCCGAAATGCTTTCTGGAAATATCGGTGCCCTGACCGACATTTTGCGAATGTACCGCAAGGGAATTCCTCTGCCAATGATCCAGCGCCGCGAGCGACAGTTGCGTATCCAGTCGGCGATTGACAACTCAGGACTGGCCGCCACCGACATCGTCCGCGAAGCAGAAGATCTGGTCGGACTAATCAGATCGATGCGCGCATTCTCCCACGACGAAAAGCCCTCGGAATTTGTTCCTTCAGACATCGGCTCGCTTGTACGCAGTGCCATAAGCATTATCGAAAAATCATTCCCAGGATCCATAGAAGTAAGTGTCGAATCATCCGGCAGCCTTACAGTCGAGTGCGGGCCGTCGCTTATTGTTCAGGCCCTTGTCACAATACTAATGGCAATGTCCGACACACTTTGCAGCCTCGAAAAAGGAACCTGCGGCCGTATTGAAATCGACCTCATTGGAAAGCCAGGCTTTGTCGATCTACGCATCCGCGACAGCGGGCCACTTGTTGCAGCCGATGTGCTCAAGCGCATCTGCACGGAACCATTCCTGCGTCTGCGGCCGGGAAGTGGCAGATATTTCGGATCGGGAATCGTTCTTGCCCACGATATTATTGCAAGGATCCACGGCGGGCAACTCAACGCCGCCAACGAAAGCGGACGCTTCACAATAACAATCAGGATCTCCGGGAAAGGTACGGCCAATTGAATTCCAGGCACATACTCATGATTGACCGCGATCCGGCGGTGCTACGTTCCTTCGAACGGACATTTGAAACCTCCGGCTGCACTACCTTCCTTGCATCGTCAACACATGAGGCAATGGCGATACTTGCCAGCCGACGTATTGACATCCTGTTTGCCGACGTGCTAACCGAACCGGGCGGCATGGCGTTCCTGATTGACATACGCGAAAAATTCCCCGATACGGTGCGTGTGGTTCTATCGGCAATCAACGACAGAAATCATCTGGCAAAGATCGCCGCATCCGGAACTGCCGAGCTTTGTCTGCTCAAGCCCTGGATCCCCGCAGAACTTGTCGCTGTTGCAAAGAGACTGCTGGCCGTCTATTCAAAAATCCGCGACAAGAAACTGACCGCCACTCTTTCCGGATTTCGTTCATCTACTGTAATGCCCGATCTATATCGACGCATATCGGCGGCTATCGCCAATGACCGGCCCGCGTCGGAAATCGCATCTATGATGGCCGAACAACCCGATGTCGCAGCGCGTGTGCTTTCGCTTGCAAACCGCTCGCTCTACGGCGCGGAAATCGGAACAGTGCTTGGCGCGATAGTTTACCTTGGACTCGACATCGTGAAGAACATCGTTCTTGCCGCCGAGCTGTTCAGCAGTGGCTCCAACAAATCCGTTGCCGTCGCGATCAGAAAAATTTCAGACCATGCCGAATGCGTCTGCGCCACGACAGCCGGTCTTCATCGTGTCATGTTCGGGAAATCGGTTTCGCCGGCGCATGCTACCGCCGGGCTCTTCCTCGACATGGGCCGGCTTATGCTTCTCAACGTGGCAGGCAATGTCTATTCCGACTATGTCACCGGCGACAGCATTGTCGATACAAAACACCTTGTCCAGATCGAAGAAAAAAATTTCGGCGTGGGGAATCCGGTCGCCGGAGCGGTCGTTCTCGACTGGTGGCAGATGCCCGCCCAATTTTCCGAGGCCGTTCTCAACCGCTTCTCGCCCGACAGCGCCGGACTTATTCCGCAGAACGTCATGGCTATTCTTCATATTGCCGACGCCCATGCCTGGCGTGTGATTGACAAAATGAAATCAGAGATTTCTCCCGGCGCACTTGCGACCCTCGGCATTTCCGAGGTTGATGTGTCAAATCTTATCGAAACCGCCTGCCACGACTGACACCGCTTTTCTTGTCGTGTCTTCATGAACTGATATACTTTCCTGCTTACGGATCGGCAGTGTCGCTGGACTTATGCGAGCATCCGGAGCCAACCTCGGAGACAGGAAATCATGAATATCAATGACTGGATTAACGACGATCTTCCAAAGATTGTCGATGCGATCGAAAGCAGCATTTTCGACGAAGAGAAAGTGATCGACGAGCGTTCGCTCAATCTCGCCGGGCGCAATGAGATCTGCGCTGTACTCGACGATGTCCTCGCGGCGCTCTTTCCGAACGCATTCAATCGCGAACGTGTTTCCAAAGCGGAAATGAATTTCTTCCTCGGCGATATACTCCGGCACATTGCGTTCAGGCTTCGCAGGCTCACGCGAGACACGCTTGAGTTCCACTGCCAGACCCAGCGCTGCGAGGAATGTGACTGCGACCGTCATGCAGACGAGATCGTGCGAAACTTCCTGTCGGAACTGCCGGAGATCCGCAAGACCCTGCTTTCGGACATTCGGGCAGCGCTCGCCGGAGATCCTGCCGCGGGTTCGCACGAAGAAATTTTGCTTTCGTATCCTTATGTCGAGGCGGTTGCCACGCACCGTGTTGCGCATCAGCTCTGGAAGCAGAAGCTGCCGATCGTGCCGCGGATCATGAGCGAGCGTGCGCACAGCAATACCGGCATCGACATTCATCCGGGTGCGACAATCGGCGCAGGCTTTTTCATTGACCACGGAACCGGTGTTGTCATCGGTGAAACGGTCACTATCGGGAGTAACGTCAAGATCTATCAGGGCGTGACGCTCGGCGCATTGTCTCCCTTCGACAGACAGGGACGACCAACAGTCGGGCAGAAGCGTCATCCCGACATAGAAGACGACGTGATCATATATGCCAACGCCACAATACTCGGCGGCGACACGGTAATAGGCAAAGGATCTATTATCGGTGGAAACACATGGATCACATCAAGCGTGGCACCGGGGTCGGTGGTTTACAGAGGCAGCGAGCAGAAAGCCATGAATAGGGATTGAGTGGAATCCCGTGAAAATTTGAATGAGCCAGGCGGGACTCGAACCTGCAACTAACGCCTTAAAAGAGCGCTACTCTACCATTGAGTTACTGGCCCATTTCAAAGAAGCGCTCGAAAGATACTTTTTGCGGAAATTACGTTCAAGGATTTTTAAGCGCAGACATGAAAAAAGCCCGCATGAGAATGCGGGCTTTTTAGTTCTTGTACCGGTAGCGGTATTGGTCAGTTGCTTGTCTTCCCCGATAGCGCCGACTCCAGGTCAGCTAAAAATGCCGGATAAACCTTGCCCGAAACGTGGGCAAAAAGATTCTCGGCGATGTGGATGTCTGGCTTGACATACGCGACAAGTGCCACCCGTGTGTGCTTCTCGTCTATGCGGCGGATGATCCATGCGATCTGGAAATCTTTATAACCGACATTGATCAGACCGCGTTTTTCGCGTTTCCATTTGTTGTTTAGTTCGGCGTCGTGGTTCTGGACAAGCGCCACGCGTGTCGTGAGTGTGTCTGGCTTATCGGTTCTGTAATTTCCGACGAACCATGAACGCGCCATGAGTGTTCCGATTTCAAAGAAGTAGCTGCGATCTTCCGGACGGATTCCGCGCGACTGCGTGCAATAGTGGAAACGGTCACGATAACCCGAAAGTTCCTGAACAACCGCTTCGATCGAACTCATAGGATAAGCAAGATCCTTGGTGGCAACGCAGTAGTAATATGCCGATCCGTGTTCCTCGCCTTGCTTGACAAGCGAGAGTGTCTGGTCGTGGGGAAAGGTAAGAATACTGTCAACATTGATCACAGAGCTGTACTGCTTGGTCAGCCAGATTTCCTGCGCGTCAGCCGCGAAGGCCGCGCATATTCCGATAGTCAGAATCCTGCCGATGATATTCATTCAAACCCCTTCCACATTGGGACTTTTTTATGACGGTGATGCGATCCTGAAAAGATCGTTCACACAAATCGGAAAATACTATTCTCCGGAGTTCTTGTTGTCAAGGACGGTGACGTTGCCGGTTCCGCCTTCTACAAACGATTGCTCGGATATGCGGGTGAGCAAAGCACTCTCGGCGAAATCGCGCAAAGTGATCGATCCGCAGTTGCACATTGTCGAGCGCAATTTCGCAAGCGTCACGCCGAGTACGTCGTTGAGGGAACCCACCACCGGCACGTATGCATCGACGCCTTCTTCAAATTTGAGATGACTGTCCGATGCGTTGTCGGAATATCTCTGCCAGTTGCGGGCGCGGTTGCTGCCTTCGCCCCAGTATGGTTTGTACATGCGGCCGTTCATCGAAACCTTGGGAGTCGGGCTCTCATCGCACATTGCGAAGTAGCGGCCCATCATCACGAAGTCGGCGCCCATTGCAAGCGCCACGATGATCTGTGTGTCGTTGGCAAGTCCGCCATCGGAACAGATCGGAACGTAGATGCCGGTTTCTTCAAAGTATTTGTTACGAGCTTCGACAACGTCGAGAAGCGCGCTTGCCTGACCACGTCCGATGCCTTTTTGCGTGCGGGTGATGCAAATCGATCCGCCGCCGATGCCGACCTTCACGAAGTCGAGCTGAGCTTCTTCGGCGAGATCCCGGAAACCTTCTGCCGATACGATCTTTCCTCCGCCTATCCCGACCTTGTTGCCGTAGCGCTCACGCACCCAGAGCGAAGCTTCCTTCTGGAATTCCGAAAAGCCATCCGAGGAATCGAACGAAAGAACATCGACACCCGCCTCGACAAGCGCCGGAACACGTTCCTTGTAGTCGTGCGTGTTCACACCGGCGGCAACGACAAGACGTTTGTCCTCGTCAAGAAGTTCGTCGGGATTGTTGTGGTGATCGACATAGTCCTTCTTGAAAACAAGCGACTCAAGATTTCCCGCTGCGTCAAGTACAGGCAGACATTCTTTTTTGTTCTTATGAAGGAGGATATTTGCTTCGTGAAGATTTATCCCGCTCTTTCCGAATATCACGCGCTCAACCGGCGTCATGTAATCGGAGACCGGCATATCGAGATCATCCTCGAATTCCCAATAGTCTTTATTCGTAATGATCCCAAGGAACTTCCCGTGCGGAGTTCCGTCGTGAGTCACCGCAATGGTCGAATGTCCGGTCGCCTTTGTGCGATTGAGTACATCACGAAGCGGCGCCTCGGGTCGCACATTGGAATCGCTCACAACAAAACCGGCCTTGTAATTCTTGACACGTGCGACCATGGCCGCCTGATTTTCGATGGTCTGGCTGCAGAAGATGAATGCCAGTCCGCCTTTGCGCGAAAGCGAGATCGCCATGTTTGATCCCGACACCGACTGCATGCTCGCCGCCACAAACGGAATGTTCATCGAAAGCTTCGGAGTATCACCCTTTTTGAACCGCGAAACCGGCGTCGCCAGCGAAACATTCGAAACTGTATGGTCGCGCTTTGTCAGGCGCGGGACAAGCAGGTATTCGGAAAAAGTTCTTGAAACATCGGGTAGAATTTTAGCCATGATCAGCTCCGCTTTTATTTCTTTATTGTTGGCGCTATAAATAGTTGTTTGGCGGGATTTATGCAAGAGAGAATTTCTGCACGGAATATCGTAACGGCGTTCCCTTTCAGCACGACAAATTCATCCGTCAGGCGGCATCCGACAATTCCGGTTCTTTCCGACGCCTGAAATCCGGTCAGATCACGTTTGCCCAATTTGGCGGCCCAGTAAGGAGCGAGGTAGCAATGTGCAGAACCGGTCACGGGATCTTCCGGAATGCCGGCGAATGGCGCGAAGAATCTGGATGCAAAATCCAAATCTCCACCGTCCATCAAGCTTGTAACCATGACGGCCGCTGCATCGGTTTTCATGAGCTTGCCGAAATCGGGAGCAAGGGTTTTTACTATGGCGAAGGATTCCAGTTCGAGGAGATAGAAATCGCCATCCGGTGTTTTGTACTTCCCAGTAAATACGGGACTGCATCCGAGAGCATCATTTACGCTGTGATTTTCCTGCGATTGTTCAACGGCCCTGACAGGAAAATCCATTTCAATAAATCGGCCGTTTTTGCGCACGGAAATAATTCCGCTCAGAGTAGAAAACCGTATCGGAGCATCGGGTGGTTCATCGCCGGTTTCCCACAGGATATGTGCGCTCGCCAATGTGGCATGTCCGCACAATGAAACCTCGACGGTCGGTGTGAACCAGCGTATATTGTAACCGCCATTTTGCTTTTGCAAAAAAGCTGTTTCGGAAGCATTCATTTCACGAGCGATATTCTGCATCCATTCAGCATCGCAAGAGGTGTCGAGTAAGCAAACACCTGCGGGATTGCCTTTGAATGGTTCGTCGGTAAAAGTATCCACCTGAAAAAGTCTCATCTGACCTCCCGTCGAAAACTTCCGGTAATTTTCAACCGTCAATAGGAACAACATTCAAACCAGGCCATGTTCGACAGAACGCTCACG
>CAIOZP010000315.1 GCA_903862805.1 uncultured Fibrobacterota bacterium | reverse complement strand
TGTCGGCATCGAAAGAGTCAGTGATGTGATGCCGTTGATCGAATCGGCAACAGTTCCGCTACCGCTCCAGAGTCCGCGAAGAACAACGTGGATCGTTGCCGTTGTGCGGAGAAGCGATCCGACTGCAAGGCTGAGCGAGTCGCCGATCGGTCTTGCGATCACGGCGCATGGCGTATCAGCCGACAAGATGTAGTTGATCGAATCGGGAGTCGTGGCGCGGTGACGGAACAACGCCGCCTCGGAACCAGACAGGAAATCAACAGTCACAACTGAATCGGATCGAAACGTGATCGCTGCTGGTAGCGGATTGCTCGATTGAGGATTTGTCTCCGGCGATGCAGGTTGGACGAGATAAGCGTAGTGTGCGTTTGCGCAATGTAGTCCGTGCGAAATGGTGAGCGAAAAAATGTTGCCCGTGCGAAGAATTGTGTCCTGTGTCGTGTTGATGTCGCGCCAGCGGCCGCTTGCAGTATGAATGTGCGCCGACGCAATTCCAGCGGTGTCAAGCGCAGCGTAAAGCGTGTTATGATGAATGACCCGCCACGCGCCGCCAAGCAGCATGTCGCCGCTTGATAATGCTCCGGCGGTAGTTGCAGCCGATCCGTGCTGATAGCACTGATCTATGGTGGTCATGATCGTGTCGGCGGTCGTTGTTGTGCCGATACTGTCACCGATGGCAAGCATCGCAGCGGTGTCGAGAATCCAGACGCGATGCGCCGTGATGCTATCGCGTTTCTGTTCCATAGAAAGGATGCCGGTGATCCCGTCGGAGACTCCGCCGACCTTCGCACTGCCACCGAGTCCACCTGCGCCCCAAAGGTTTAGCGGAAAGGTGTCGTTGCTTTGTGCAACCGTCGAACCCGGAACGCGGCGCCAGTTCCACAGTGGATAGATGTCGGTGTATTCACTGTCGCATTTTGTAAAGACCGTAACGCCGTCGCCCATGTAATGGTTTTTAAGTCCTTCGCCGTTTCCGGATTCATTGCCGACGGTGCGTGTGGAAACCGCACGCGCAGACATGTAGCGATTTGGTGTGCGGGCTACCATGAAATCGTGGCGCCAGAACAGGCGCGTTCCTACAAGTGTGTCGCCGTTGTTTGCATTGACCGTTCCCTGCCAATCTGTAAGCGGATCAATGCCGCTGACACCATCGGCGAGCAGGCGGCCCATGATCGTGAGAAAGCCGGATGCACCACCTGCAACGGTTCCTTTGCGTGTATCACCGCGGCCTGTGGCGTTCACGTCGATTGCCTTGCCGTTACTCATCCATCGCGTTCCGTCAAGCACGAAAACCAGCCTGTCGTAGCACGAATCGGCGAAGGCTGCAAAGGTTTTGGTGGTCATGTGCATTAGGAGGCTCATGCTGTTGCAGAAGGCCTGATTGTATCCGCAGTTGTAAAGCTGAAGTCCGGTTCCTGTGTGTTGCGAAAAACTGCCGTCAACATGAATGCCGTCGGTCGAAGCGAAGGCAAGCAGCGTTGCCGACGAGTCGCTTATCTGCGCGCAAAGAGTCGAGTCGGTTTTATAGACTGCGCCGGGAAGCGCGGTTCCTGCGATGTCGGCGAGATTGGCACCGGTGCGATAACCGGCCGGAGCAGTTCGCCATGCGTAAAGCAGATAGCCGATGATCGAAGTGTCGAGTGCATGATTGCTCTTACTCAGCGTATCGTGAACGATTGCCGTTGCAGGCCAGAAGTTCTGCGGATATCCGATGTCACGATACCACCAGTTCGTGTTCTTCAGGTTCAATTTCACCCAGTAATTGAGACCTTTGAAAATCGCTGTCAGAACGCGCGGATCGGTTCGGTCTGGTTTTGTAAGATCAGCCCAGCGCTTCGCGAGTTCGTTGATCCGTTTGCAATGAAGTGATGCGTCGTGAGTCGTGTCGTAGGTAATATCCTTGAATTTTCCAGAGGTGTCGAGCTTGGCAAGAATTGTGTCGGTCAGAATGACAGCGAGTCCGGTACTCGATGCTTTTGCTTCGGTCACGAGATGGCTT
>CAIOZP010000314.1 GCA_903862805.1 uncultured Fibrobacterota bacterium | reverse complement strand
TACTCCAAGCTGAGTCGTATCCCGCGACAATGCCCGCGACGCCGCTTCCATTATCATTCGCAAATCTGTCGGATCTATATCGGTAAGTGAAGTTCTTATTCCATCCTGAATTTGCTGCGGTAATTGTTCGAGTTGCATCAGGCAATCGACGTAAAAGCGGTAGCCTTTATCGGTCGGGATTCGCCCGGCCGATGTATGCGGTTGTGCCACAAAACCTTTGTCTTCGAGATCGCCCATGACGTTGCGGATAGTTGCCGGAGAAAGTTCCATTCCACCGGTCTTTGCTACAAAGCGGGAACCGGTCGGTGATGCGCTTGTTATGTAGTTGCGGATCACCGATTCGAGGATCGTTACTTCGCGGTCGTTTAGTTTATTGGTTTCAGTCATGATAGTTTTTCAAGAATTGAAGGCAGGAGAATAAGACAGAAGAGGAAGGGGTTAGCCACCCCTTAGACCCGCCAAGGAAGATGTGACCCAAACACCCCGCGCTGTCGCGCCGCCCCTGCACAGGGGCTAAGGTGATTGCATCTTCTCGTTTTTGGTTCATCATTCTGCCAGTTCCATCGTTAGGGCGAGGCAGCACCTCGCCCCTACAAACAAATTTCGATTTTCATCCCGTAGGGGCGACCCGCTGGGTCGCCCGAATCTCGCCGAATCAAACCCCTCCAACCAAAACCGAAACGGTTGCCATCACGTTTCTTAACCCCCTTGAGGGGGTAGGGGGAGATCAGGTTTCCCATCTTCCTCACCAGGTCTAAGGGCGGGAGCCCTTCCATTCTTAAATTCTTCTGATTTACTTATTAAACCGAAAATACCCCGAAGCGGAAAAAACCGCTCCGGGGCATAAAACAAAATCGAATCAGCAAACCATAGTCATGATATTACATCATGCCCATGCCGCCCATTCCACCCATACCGCCCATTCCATCCATTCCGGCAGGAGCAGCTTTGTCGTCCTTCTCTACCGGTTTTTCAGCAATGAGACACTCGGTGGTGAGCACTAGGCTTGCGATTGACGCTGCGTTCTCAAGAGCTGTACGGGTGACCTTTGTCGGGTCGATAACGCCGACGGCGACGAGATCTTCGTACTTGTCTGAGTATGCATTGTATCCGAAAGCGCCCTTGCCCTGCTTGACCGTGTTCACAACGACAGACGCTTCCTGACCTGCGTTGGTTGCGATCTGGCGGAGCGGCTCTTCGATGGCGCGACGAACGATTTCAACACCGATCTTCTCGTCACCTTCAAGCTTGAGGCTGTCGAGGGCAATAGCGGCGCGAATAAGCGCAACACCACCGCCGGGGACAATACCTTCTTCAACAGCTGCGCGGGTTGCATGGAGAGCATCCTCAACGCGTGCCTTCTTTTCCTTCATTTCGGTCTCGGTAGCAGCACCGATGTTGATCACTGCAACACCACCGGACAACTTCGCAAGACGCTCCTGGAGCTTCTCTTTGTCGTAGTCGGAAGTGGTGTCTTCGATCTGGCGCTGGATCTGCTTCACACGTGCCTGAATGTCAGCAGTCTTGCCGGCACCTTCGACGATCGTGGTGTTGTCCTTGTCGATCGTAATGCGCGTGGCGCTTCCGAGCATATCAAGGGTTGTGCTGTCGAGCTTGTAACCAGCATCTTCAGAAACAACTGTACCACCGGTGAGGATCGCGATATCTTCGAGCATTGCCTTGCGACGGTCGCCGAAGCCCGGAGCCTTGACGGCTGCGATCTTGAGCGTGCCACGGAGCTTGTTGACAACGAGAGTCGCCAGAGCTTCGCCTTCGACATCTTCGGAGATGATAAGCAGCGGACGGCCTGTCTGAACAACCTTCTCAAGAAGAGGAAGAAGATCCTTCATCGAAGAAACCTTCTTGTCGTATATAAGGATACGTGGTTCGTCGAGGATCGTCTCCATCGTGTCCGGATTGGTCACGAAGTATGGTGACGAGTAACCACGGTCGAACTGCATTCCCTCGACAACTTCAAGAGTTGTGTCGATGGACTTTGCTTCTTCGATAGTGATAACGCCGTCTTTGCCGACCTTTTCCATTGCTTCTGCAATGAGATCGCCAATTGTCGCGTCGTTATTTGCAGAAATGGAACCGACCTGAGCGATTTCCTTCTTGCCTGTAACTTTGCGGGAATCCTTTGCAAGCTGTTCGATAATTACCTTTACAGCTTTGTCAATTCCGCGCTTGACTTCCATCGGGTTTGCACCGGCGGCGACGTTCTTGAAACCAACGCGAGCGATGGCCTGAGCAAGAACAGTTGCAGTTGTTGTACCGTCACCGGCAACATCTGATGTCTTGCTGGCAACTTCTTTAACAAGCTGTGCGCCCATGTTCTCGAACTTGTCTTCGAGCTCGATTTCCTTGGCAACAGTCACGCCGTCTTTTGTAACGGTAGGTGAGCCGTAGCTCTTGTCGATGACAACGTTACGACCCTTCGGGCCCAAAGTTACCTTCACGGCATTTGCCATGATGTCAACACCGCGGAGAAGCTTCTCGCGGGATGTCGCATTGAATGCAAGCTGCTTTGCAGCCATAGAAAAAACTCCTGTTATTTAGTTGAATGACAATCGCCGGAATTCCGGCACTCATCAGTTTGATTACGCGACAATGTCGCAGCAAATCTTAGAGAACTGCCAGCACATCGCTTTCGCGCATGATAAGCAGGTCGGCTCCGTCGATCTTGACTTCGGTTCCGGAATATTTTCCGTAAAGAACCTTGTCGCCGACTTTCAGAGACATCGGAATCTTTGTTCCGTTCTCGTACTTGCCTTCGCCGACGGCGGTAACTTCGCCCTTCTGCGGCTTTTCTTTTGCATTGTCGGGAATGATAATTCCACCGATAGTACGCTCCTCAGCTTCGAGGGGCTTTACTATAACTCTGTCTGCCAGAGGCTTTACACTCATGCCACTCCTCCTTTTTCTTGTTGTTGAATGGCTCGATTTAATACGTTTAGCACTCACATGTATTGAGTGCTAACAGGAAATACAACGGGGTTGGGCTTGTTGTCAATAGGAAACCGCATAAGAAAATGATGAGACGATGAGATTTCCGAGAGATATTGGTGTCCGGCTCGCTCTTCAGCGATAAACGCATAAGAAGAGTGCCAATTATTTCCCAATCACCGATGCGATGATATTGCTCAGGTCTGCTTTTCGAAAAGGTTTGCGAATGACGGCCTTCAATCCTGATGCGGTCATATCGGTGAAATTCTCTTCGTGAGAGAAACCGGAAGAGACGATAATTTTCACATTCCCGTTAATTTTCATAAGCCGCTCGAACGTCTCACGTCCGCCCATGACCGGCATTACCATGTCGAGAATCACGAGATCAATATTGTCTTTTCGGCTCGAATAAATATCGACAGCCTCACGGCCGTTAATGGCGACAAGTACCGAATATCCCATTGATGTCAGCATCTTTTCTGCGGTGATACGGATGATCGGCTCGTCGTCAACCAGAAGGATTGTCCCGCTTCCTCTGCATACAGGACTTGGCAATTCATAGGACTTAAACAAATCGCTTTCAGCGAGCGGGAAATAGATGTGGAATATTGTTCCTTTTCCGGGTTCGCTATACACGGTAATTGCACCATGATGATCCTGAACTGCACCATAGATTGCAGCTAAACCGAGGCCGGTACCTTTCCCCTGTTCCTTGGTAGTGAAAAAAGGTTCAAAAATCCGCGGAAGAATATCTGGAGGAATGCCGCAGCCTGTATCGCTTGCCGCTATTTCGATATAGAATCCCGGCAGTATTTCAAACGGACTCGCGTTGCAGTAATTTGTATCGAGTTCTGTTTTATCAATTGCAAACGTAAGCTGTCCGCCATTCGGCATAGCGTGCCACGCATTAACGCCAAGATTTATGATTACATTCAGGATCTGCGAACTGTCTCCAGTCATACCTGCGTGCCCTATATGATTCTCGACCCTTATCGTCACGTTTTTGTTTACTGTCCGGTCGAGAATGGAAACGGCATCTGCGATGGTACTGGAAATATCGAAAGTGGTTGAAACAATTTTTCCTTTTCGCGCAAATGAAAGCAATTTGGATGTCAGTTCCGCGGCATGTCTTGCAGCAGTCTCGATCATTCCAAGATATTCTTCCCGTTCTTTTTCTGAATCCGAATTTTTCAGTAATTCCGTCATGCCGAGGATGCCTGCAAGCATATTGTTGAAATCATGTGCCACACCACCTGCAAGTTGCCCAATCGCGTCCATTTTCTGGCTGTGATGCAACTGCTCTTGAAGCTTTTTGCGCTCATTCTCGCTCTGGCGCTGTTCCTTGAGGACACGTTCAAAGGCTATGTAAACGAATACCAGAGCGAGAGTGGTTCTCGTAAAAATGTGGAGATACAATTGCAGTAGTTGCGCCAGATCCCCTTTGGACATTAGCACATAAGTCATCAGCGGACCAATCATGAAAAGCGGACCGACCAATCGGGCAAGCACCCCTTTATTCCAGAGCCACAATGTTGCAACAATGCCAATGAATATTGCATAAAGCGTCATGATCAATTGCAATGCATCAAGCTGATGCTTTATTTGATATGCTGCGATTATTGCAGTCAGGAAACCGATCAGGGCATACCAGGCATAAGCCAGCTTTCCAGAAACAGATACGTTT
>CAIOZP010000313.1 GCA_903862805.1 uncultured Fibrobacterota bacterium | reverse complement strand
CGTTGCGTTCGATAATTTCTATGTAGCTGTATTCTTCGGCGGATAATTTCCCCAGAAGTCGCCGGTGTAAAACGCCCGAAAGCGCAATCACAGAATTAAGCGGCGTGCGTAGTTCGTGGCTCATGTTGGAAAGGAAAGTTGTTTTAAGACGACCGGCTTCATCGAGTTGCTGTTTCTGTATTTCAAGCTCGCGATTCTGCGACACAAGCTCGGCAGACTGGGAAGACAGCTCCGACTTCTGCGCCTGAAGTTCGGCGTTGTGGATCTTGAGCTGTGCGGAAATCTCTTCCATTTTGCGATAGGCCAAAATCCCGTCAACACGGGCGCCGAGCGTATCAAGAATGCTGTTGATCAGTTGAATCGATTTTTTGCTATAACCTGAAACCGCCGCAAGGGAAATGACCGCGACAACATCCTTCCCAGAAAGCACCGGAATGGTAATGATTTCGTGCGGAATGAAACTGCCGCTGATCGTGTGGAACGAGAAGCGCGTATTGTCGGGGATATTTTTGATATGCTGAATTTTGCGTGAAGAAACAGCCGCGCCGAACTCGCCTTCGTGGTTGTCAACGGCAAACGACTGTCTGATACCGTCACCTGCTCCGATGGATTCAAAATGCTCGAAGCAGTTTTTGTCGGCATTCAGCAGATAGGCAGCTGCAATATTCGATCCGGTATGTTCAAGAAGCGCATTGAGCGTTGCATGGAAGAACTTCTTCGCATTGTCTTCGCTGAGCATGAGTCCGGCAAGATGCGCCGCCTTCTGGCTCAGTTCGGAGTTCAGTTGAACTGTTTCGGCAAGGGCGTTGAAGGAATCGGAAAGAACGCCGAACTCGTTACGAACCGCATACGGACTGCGCGAGGCAAGGTTCCCTTCGCGGAAACTTTTCATCGCAGTGGACATCATCACCAAAGGTCGGCGGATATTTCGCATGATGAGAAAATTGATCAGAAACGAAATCAGCATGATGATTGCAACAATGGCAAAGAGCTGCAAATTGAGCGACCTGTTCAGCATTACGGAGTTAAGAAAAAGCGCGTCTCCTTTTTTCCTTGCGAAGTCATCAGCTTTCTGGACTGTTTTTTGCAGATGATCAACACCGGCGTCGCCAGCATCTCCAAATTTTTTCTCACGATCAGCAAGGGTTCCGGTGGTGTCGGAACGCAAGCGGCGTATAGTTTCATCAACGGTAGAATTCCAACCGACGAAAGCGGTTCTTATCGAATCGACATCAGTTTTTGATCCAAGATAACGGCCGTAAATAACTTCGATCTGGGAAAAGGCATCGGCTCTCCATGCCTCGATACTTGCAAGATCTTCGTCAATATCCTTCGGGTCAGAAGAGAATGCCAGATCTTTAAGATCGCGATGAATCGCAAAAATATCGGTGGTCAGACTGCCGATCGCACGTCGCACCTGCAATGGGTGCAGGTACATAGACTCGGTTTGAGCGTGAAGCCTTGCAGTTTGTAAATATGCGACAGAGCCGAGCACGAGAACCATAAAAGCCATAATCGCGAGGCCAAGTTTCAACTGAGTGCCAACCGTGATATTTCTTAAGTTCAAAACGATTCCTTGTCAGACATTTGTCGGCTTGAATATTGCCGATTGCAGATAAACCTCGCGGAAGCCGTTCTCGATAATATAACCACGTTCGGTCTCTCCGCAGACTAAATATGCTTCGCGGCCGAGGCTCAGTATCAGTTTATCGAGAATTGATTTTCGGTATTCCGGCTTGTAGTAAAAGAGCAGATTGCAGCACAGGATCAGGTCGAATCCACCGAAGATGCTCGACGGTGGCGAGCTTAATTGGGCATCGAGCAGGTCGAAGGCCGAAAATTCTATGTGCGATGTCAGTTCGGGCGAGATCGTATAAACGGAGTTTTTATGAGAAAACCAGCGATCAAGTCTTTTTCCGCTAATATTGCCGAGCGACTCGGCTGAATAGCAACCGGCGTGCGCTGCTGCAATATCAACCATGCTGAGATCGGTGGCGAAGATCCGGTAGTCGATAGGTGGCACGGCGATTTTGCCAAGTTCTTCGATAAGTATGGCCACACTGTATGGCTCCTGACCAAGGGCGCAACCGGCAGACCAGATTCGCAATTCGCGCCGGTTTTCTTCGCGTGCCTTACGGATCAATGTCGGCAGGATTATGTGCTCAAGCGTTGAAAACGTGAGGGAATTTCGGAAAAATTCGCTGTAATTCACACGGAGGGAATCGTTGAAGAGTTTCTGCTCGGCAGGATCACGCCCCAGAAGTGCCTCGTAGTCTTCGTACGAAGCGCAACAGGTTGCCGCCATTCCGTTCTCACGGGCCTTTGCGACAAAAGAGTCTTCGAACATGTGAATTTCGTCTTGTCGAAGCAAGCATCAGCCCTTCTGCTGAATTTCACTTTGCGGCATATCCGCAATCCATCTTATTCGACATAATAA
This sequence comes from uncultured Fibrobacterota bacterium, assembly GCA_903862805.1. Classification (GTDB taxonomy): domain Bacteria; phylum Fibrobacterota; class Chitinivibrionia; order Chitinivibrionales; family CAIOZP01; genus CAIOZP01. The sequence goes on along the minus strand of CAIOZP010000313.1, from coordinate 4,797 downwards.
GTTGCGCGCGCCAGTCTCGGCACAACGCTGGAGGGTTTTGCCGAAAATCAGCAGGATTACTGAATTTTCCTGTTTCTTTTTGTTCTGCATAATTTATATAAGAGTATATACCGGTCTTATCCGAGTGACTTTTCTTCTGACCAAGGGCATTCACGGCATCGATGGAAAATCTGAGCGGACATTACTATCGCTATCTGCGATATATACAGGCTAAAGACGATACCACCGCGACTCCCTATGACAGATGCATGGCGCTTTCTTACGCAGTTCGTGCTCAAATGGTTGACACCTGGATCGACACCCAGCACCGCTACCACGAAGAAAACCCGCGCCGAATCTACTACATTTCAACCGAATATGTCTTTGGAAAGAGCCTCAAAAGCAATATCATCAGTTTCAAACTTGATCAAAGCGTGCTCGAAGCTTCGGAGAATCTTGGGTTCTCGATGGATCAGCTCTACGATCAGGAAGATGATTTTGAACTCGGCAACGGATTCAAAGGACGGCAGTCGGCCTGTATTCAGGAGTCAATGGCTGCACTGGGAATTCCGGGAATGGGATATGGCATCCGTTACGACTACGGATTGTTCAAGCAGCAGATCCGCGACGGAATGCAGAACGAGGTTCCGAACGACTGGTTGAACAAAGGTCATCCGTGGGAAGTAAAACGTCCTGAATACATCTGCAAGGTTGGATTCTCCGGAACAATAGCAAATGACGAAACCGGCCGTCAGATCTGGACGCCAAGCGATTTCGTCACCGCAGTTCCATACGATTTTCCGGTTCCGGGTTATGGCAACAAATCGGTGAACACCGTCCGGTTCTGGGCGGCACAGGCACCCGAAGAATTCCTTCCTGACTACCACAACCACAAAGATTACACCCGCGCCTGCGAAGACCGCTCGAATACCGGCGGCATCACGAAGTATCTCTATCCTGACGAAGACGTCCGTCGCGCCACCGAGATGAGAATCAGGCAGCAGTATTTCCTTGTGGCCTCGGCACTGCGCGACATCATGCGCCGTTACAAACAGCACAACAACGACATTACGGCATTCCACGAAAAGGTATGTATTCACCTCGACGGAAGCCGCACCGCAATCGCGATCGCCGAGCTGATGAGAATTCTTATCGACGAAGAAAATCTCGATTGGGAAACCGCCTGGGACATCACCAGAAATTCGTTTACGTTCACCTGCCACGCATCAAGCATCGAATCGCTTGAGAAGTGGCCGGTATATCTGCTCGAAGAAATTATTCCCCGGCACACTTTCATCATTTACGAAATAAACCAGCGCCATCTCGACGCCTTGCGAAATGTAAGCGTTCCCGACGAAGAAATCCGTGAGCTTTCAATAATCGAAGAGGGCGAGGTCAAGTGGGTCAGGCTTGCCAACCTCGCGTTCGTTGCATCGTACGTCACCTCCGGTTATTCGAAGGCACAGACCGAAATGCTGAACGAACAGCTCTTCCCGCAGTTCACGAAGTATGTGATTCAGCCGGCAAGGGCATTTACAGCTGGTGTTTCGTTCCGGCGTTGGCTGCTCGTGGGAAATCGCCCGCTAACCGGCCTTATAAACGACGCCATCGGCGATGGATGGATCAACAATCCCGATAAACTTACGGATCTCGAACGCTTTGCCGATGACCAGGAATTCCTCGACAGGCTCAGCGATATTAAGCATCAGGCAAAGCGCTACATGATAAAGCACCTCTCAGATTCATGCGGACTTGTCATTCCTTCCGATGCGTTTTACGATATGCACCTCCAGCGAATCCATCCATCAAGAAGGCAGATCCTTCACCTGATGTCAATCGTGGCGCAATACCTAAAAATCAAGGCCGGCGAGGAACCGCTTTTCGAGCGGGCCCATATTTTCGGTGGAAGGGCGGCTCCGTCCGACTTCCTTGCGAAGCAGATTGTGCATCTTGTCAACGTGATCGCCGATGCGATAAACAGCGATCCTGCAGCGAAGAACCATATCTCGGTGCATTACCTGCCGAACTACGGCATCAGCATGGCCGAATATGTCATGCCCGCCTGCGACCTTTCCGAACAGATCTTGTCGGTCTGCCATGCTTCAAGCGCAACGGGTACGGTCAAGTTCGGGATCAACGGGGCGCTCAGTGTCTGCAGTCGCAACGGATATAACCTCGAAGTGGCCGAGCACATTGGCGAAGAAAAACTTTTCCTTTTCGGTGCTGACTGCTCACAGGTAAAAGAAATCACCGAATACAGCCCGTGGAAAATCGCCAACGAAAATCCTGAAATCGCGGCGGTATTTTCTTTTATCGAACAGCTTCTGCCTTCGGTTCCCGACGGTCACCAGATATATCCGCTGCTTTCGTCTTTGCGCGACAATGATCAGCATCGTGTTCTACTCGACTTCGACGATTATTTGGTTGCCAAAGACCGCATCTACGATATTTACCGTGACAGGAACCGCTGGCTTTCGACATGCGTGCGAACAATCGCCCGCTCCGGCTGGTTCTCTACAGATCGGCTCGTAAAAGAATATGCCGAAAAAGCCTGGAACATAAAACGTCAATGACCACCGAAACCACGATCCGCGAGAAAAAACTTTCCGGCATCTGCATCGTAGAGGGCAAAGGGCTCGGTAGGGCGCACTTTGTAGGGCGCGTGGTTCAGCACGACACCGTCGAAAACATCACCCGTCAGGATGTCGGCGAGCAGATCATGCTCTTCAATGAGATCCGCACCCGTGCAAAAGAAGACTACCGCGGATACGCCAAGAGCTTCAAAGGGACATCGGCCTTCGACGTTTCGATCCTCAATATTTACGAACATATCCTCGACGATCCGGCCTTCATCGGTCAGGTTGTCGAAACGGTAACAAGCAAGCTCTACAACCTTGAGAGCGCGATTCGCACGGTGTCAAACGATTTTATCAAGCGATTCAACTCCGCCGGTACTTCGTATTTCAAAGAGCGCAGTTCCGATATGGTCGAAATCTGCGAAAAGCTCATTTCATATATGAACGCCGAAGACGGCAAGACCAAATCGTTCAACGACGAAATGGTTCTGGTTGTTCTTCGCGCCTTCACTCCTTCCGATATTCTTTCCTACGATCTTACCAAGGTCAAGGCGGTGCTTTCGGTGTCGGGCGGCAAGACTTCACACGCAGCGATCCTTGCACGCACATACGGCATTCCGGTGGTTTCGGGCATCCTCAATCTTTCCGAACTGATCCGCCCCGGCGATGAACTGCTGGTCGATGCCGACATGGGCACTGTTTTGCTCAACCCAGAAAAACCGGTTGTCGAAGAGTTCCGCGCCCTCGAAATAAAAGCTGCATACGTCAGCAAAACGCTTAAAGACAAATGGTGCCGTCCCGTTTACACACGCGACGGTGTTCATATAGAAGTTCTGGCCAACGTATCGCTCCCGCAAGACGCACTGCTTGCCGTCGAACACGGTTGCGACGGCACGGGTCTTGTCAGAACAGAATATCTGCTTTCGAACCGTAAAGATTTTCCTTCGCCACAAATTCAGGTTGAATATTACAGCGCTATTTTCAAGGCAATGGGCAACCGTGAATGCGTTGTGCGCATGATGGACATTGGTGGAGACAAGATCCCCGAATTCTTCAAAATGCCAAACGAGTTCAATCCCTTCATGGGCTGGCGCGCGATACGAATCCTTCTTGAGCGCCGCGACCTTTTTGAAGAGCAGCTTCGCTCTATCATGATCGCCGCCGGTGCGTCCAAAGCCAATTACAAAATCATGTTCCCGATGGTTACGACTCTTTCCGAGTGGCTTGAGGCGAAGGCTTTTGTAAACGAAGTCTCTGAACGGCTCGGAATGCCGGTGCCACGACTCGGCGTTTTATTCGAGGTACCGCTCGCCATTCTCGAAATGAACACCTTCACGTCCGAGATAGATTTCGCATCGATCGGAACCAACGATCTTCTGCAATATCTCTCGGCGGCCGACCGCAACAATCCGAAGGTTAACTATCTGTACAACCCGACCGAACCGGCATTCCTCAAGATCATTCGCAATGCGATAGAGGTTTCGCGCGACAACGGAATTCCACTTTCTATATGCGGTGAAATGGCCGGTAATCCTTACAATACGCTTCTTCTTGTCGGCCTTGGCCTCACCCGTTTCTCTGTTATTCCGCGAAATATTCCAATAATTAAAGAGCTCATTTCCAACATCAGCTTCGGCGAGGCGGCAGAGAATATCCGCCACATCTTCGCTATCGACACCGCCGACTCGATTAGCCGCTGGATCAAGAAGATCAACAAGCAGATGGTCGGCGACATCCTCGCTAAAATTCCGTGGGCCGAATGATCTCCGGCGCGACTGCTTGACAAATGCGAGTACCTTCCGCGTCTCTTACGATCAGGCATTCCATTACCGATGTAACAATTTTTTCGGCGGTACAGAAGTACATAGGCCCGATTTTAACCGGCGTTGTGCTGATGAAATCTTCTGCGGAGGAAATCGTTTCCGTTGATGAATCATGCCAGAAATTTCTTGAGTCTATTGAGCAGCCATTCAGAGATTTTCTCGACGGTGTGAGTGATGCTCTTGACAATATCGAACTGCATCTCGAAGACGAAACTTCGTTTACCAAAAATGTTCTGAGTGCTGCCAGAAATATTCCGCGCGGAACCGTTGCGACCTACGCCGAGCTTGCGATTTATGCCGGTCACACCGGTGCCGCACGTGCCGCCGCGATGGTTATGCGCCGCAATCCGTTTCCACTGGTTGTGCCGTGTCATCGCATTGTGTCAAGCGACGGAATCGGGGGATTCATGGGTGTGACG
>CAIOZP010000312.1 GCA_903862805.1 uncultured Fibrobacterota bacterium | reverse complement strand
CATGAAGGTGGTCGATACAAAAGGCGACACAATTGCGATCAACGATCTTCTTGCCAGCGGGAAATATGTCTATCTGCAATGGTCGGCACAATATTGAATGTCGTGCAAAACCGGCGGTGCCGGTCTCGACAGTGTCTATAACGATTTCGGATGCAATCAAGATAAGGTTTTCATTATGACCTACGCCCCGGCCTTCTCAAACGCGATAATGCTGAGCGCCTACGCCGACCTGTCAATAAGGCTGGACTATCCGCTTATCTGCAGTGAAGGCGGATCGGACAGTCTCAATGCAGTCCTCGGTTTCCCTTGGAAGGACGGCTTTCTGCTGCACCCGGACGGCACTGTCGAACTGCTCAACTTTCAGCGAGACACGCTGACCGCACGGTTTAATGAATTGATGCTCAACAGCAGCACGATAAACCCGAAAGAAATTTCCCGCAGTAACAGGCTAACTGTCAAAACGATTTCAAAAGGAATTGAGCTGTCGGTTCATGACGCTGGAATTTTTCTGGTAAATCTCTATTCGATGAACGGTCGCCTGGTCGTATCGAAAGAAATTGCATGTTCGATTGGATCAAACAGAATTACTTTTGCAAATATTTCAGGAGGATCATACATAACAAAAATCAGCGGGCCATCAGGGAATTTCTCGGATAGAATTTTAGTCACCCAATAAAAATCCAACAAAGGAAAATCAATGTCTGCCAGAATCTTTTTGTCAGTGGTAGCGGCGCTCGCAACAATTCCGGCTTATGCGCAGGATAGTTCGATCACCTTGCAAAGCGGTATCAATGGCTACGATGGTTGTCAGGATGCACAGATCATAGAGAACGTTGCCATCCGCAGCGGCGGAGTTCTCGATTCGACGATGTGGCCGCTGCCGCAGGGCAACGATGCAACGATCGATGTTTATCATGCAAAGTCTGACCGATGCGAAAGCACCTTCGATCCGCTAATGATCATCAACGGTTGCATAATCAAATTCGATCTCTCTTCAGTACCAGGCAACATTCCGATCAACAATGTGAAACTCTCACTTTACGCTGTCAGAACTGATTCGCTGCACCACAATGCGCCAAAAGTTTTGTTCCCGGTGACGGTTCCATGGGACGAACAAACGGTGACTGCCGATGCGTTATTTACAGGAGTGATGGGCATCGATCCGGAAATCCAGATAGATGGCGGCGACAGTGCGATCGGCGACTGGGAAAATTTTGATGTAACAAGTCTTGTTCAGGAGATGCTCAGCGGAACACGGGAAAACGACGGATTTTTAATAATGTTCAAAACAAGCACCGATGCGGTCGTGGAAAACGATTTGGTGAAAAGCTCATGCAACTATGCTGCACACGAAAACTCCGATCCGTCGATCAGGCCAAAACTTTTGATCAATAACTCTTCCAACGCCAACCCGATTACTGTTGCAGCAGAGAAAAGGCCGTATGAAGTGACTGTCTCACCGAATGGCCGCAATGACATTCGCATCATGTCAAGCAAGTACGATGTGGCAAGCGTAAAAATCTGCCGCGCTGACGGACGAATCGTGAAATCATTCGCAAATGTCAATCTATCAGTAGGATCAAACAAGATCTCTGTTGGAAATCTTGCATCGGGGACATATTTCGTATCTGTAAATCACGCCAGCTCATCAAAAACATTCAGGCTGATAGAAGAATAAAAACGCTCATGCATCCCGTTCCACCTGCCATTCCAGAAGCTCCTTTATCGGAATTTGTAGAAGAATAGGTTCCGTCGGAATTTTGTTTATGATTTTTGGGGTGTGATGGCAGTGCGAAGAGTTTTTCAAGCTCCGGTTTGCCGACGAAAACTGATTCTACAGCCGACTTCAATTTTTCCAAACGCGCCCAGACATTGTTCATGAGGGT
>CAIOZP010000311.1 GCA_903862805.1 uncultured Fibrobacterota bacterium | reverse complement strand
GGATCGAGATCATAGACACTCATGTCGATTCGTTTGCAACGATCCTCGCCGTAACCTAAGGCATCGCGACATAGATCGAAGTTCTCCCATGCGTGCCGATCGCTTGTCGCAAGCGAACCGAGATAGTCGGAGAAATCGTCAATCGCAATCACTTCGGCGGCTCCGCGTTTGAGCGCCTCGAATGTCCAGAACCCGTCCCATGCTCCGATGTCTAAAACGCGTTTGCCGGTGAGATCGAGCGGAATGTGATAAGCTGATGCCGAGATCGGTGCCCATCCCGGAGTCGTGACACCGTCGGGCAGTTCGATCCGGTGATACCAGTAGGGCTTCTCCGCCACTTTCTCAGCAAGCCTTTGAACGCTCATAGTTTCTCCGACCTGATTCGCATATGTCAATCGCGTCTGTTCCATTCTTCAAAACTCAGATAGATGCTCATCATGGTGTCAATTCCGAGCATAGATAAGATGGATCTGATCTGGTTGTCGGGAACAATCACCACATTTCGCAAAGGCATTGTGTATCTCATGCACTGGACGAGCATAGTTATCATGTAACTGTCGATGAAATTCAGCGACGAAAAATCAAAGACAATATTCTTGCTGCCGCCCGTGCCGGTCAGCGAATCTTTCACGCGTTCGAGCAGACGATCGATGATTGGGAAGAATGTCTGCTGCTGCCACGGGTCCGGACCTGCAAGCCATACAAGCACATAGCTTTCCTTTTCAGTCACCTCGAAATTCATTGCAACCTCTGCTGGTCGAAGAGATCCATTCCGGCACGCGAAAGGATTCCTTCACAGAAACTATGTCTGTGCACCGGACTCATGCCATGCATCACCAGCATACGACGGTGCTGTTCGGTTGGATATCCCATGTGCGAATCGAAGCCGTACAGCGGATACTGTTCGTGCAGTTTCATCATGATCCGGTCGCGGTGAACCTTGGCTAATATCGATGCCGCTGCGATGCAGGCGCTGGTTGCGTCGCCCTTGACAACTGCGACTTGCCGATTGTCGGGGATGCCTTTGATGTTGCGGTTGCCATCGACCAGAACCAGATCCCAGTTCACTCCCATTTTGTCAAGTGAAGTTTTCATGGCGCCAAGCGAGGCATTCAAGATGTTCACTTTGTCAATTTCCTGCGGACTTGCCTCGGCCACAGCCCAAGCCTTTGCCCGCGATACTATCTCGTCATAGAGACGTTCACGCTTGACAGCCGAGAGTTTTTTTGAATCGTTGATTCCGTCAATGATGTCATGGGGATCGAGGATCACCGCAGCCGCTACAACCGGCCCCGCAAGCGGACCGCGCCCTGCCTCGTCGGTTCCGGCAATGATGCCGTGTACCGATGCAATTGCCGCATCATATCCATAGAGGTCGGATTTGATTTTTGTCAAAAGTGGAACGGTTCCTTATAGCCCGCAAAGTTCGGTCGCCAGGATGGATCGTCCGGAAATGAATTGATGAACGCGCAGTAGTCGGCAAGCGAAATATCTACACCCAGCACGCACTTCGGCGACTTCGGCGCATCTGGATCCCAGTGAAGGCCGTCGAAGAGAAAATCGTCGTCGGGAGATTTTTCAGACTGATTCATAAACTGTTCTGATGTCTGCGCCCATTGAATATTTCCTGAACAATGCTTCGACTTCGACGCGATTCAACTCGACATGGTTCAGCAATTCTGTAATGTCGGAAAGATCTTTCAGCTTGCGTGAAGAATCGTTTGAAATCGCGAAGAGTTTCAGTTCGACAAGATGTTTCGGCGAAACAACCGGCAGGACGATTTCATCGATGCAGGTTCGCAACTGTGAACCATCAATCAGCCTTGTCATTGTTGGTTCGTTGACATAAAGGAAATCGAGTCGTTGGGAACTGATCGGATGGAGGTGGTTCGAAAATCCATCGGACTTGTGAAGCGTTTCATATCCCAATGACAAAAGAAACTCGACTATGGAATTTTGCGCACGAAGTGGAGCGATAAAATCAATGTCGCGGGTTGCTCTGGAATATCCGTATGCACCAAGCGCGAAGGCTCCAATCACTGCATAGGGAATTTCTTCACGCTCGAAAAACGTTGTGACTGCATTGATAAGATTCGGGAAGACCATTTCGATCAACTCTTGTTGGATCTTACTACCAACCGACCATCAACCTTCACCGCACCGCTCACCAAAAGCTGCAATGCTTTGGCGAACGACCGGTGCTCACATTCAAGAACCCGTGCGGCTAATGTTTCGGCAGTGTCGCCATCG
>CAIOZP010000310.1 GCA_903862805.1 uncultured Fibrobacterota bacterium | reverse complement strand
GGATTTCCACGGCACCTGCGGCACTTGATGCTACAAGAATTTCATACATATCGAAACCTGCAAATAGCGTTGTAAGAAATTCTCGGATGCGCCGATCATCATCGACAATCAGTAGCTTTACCGTTTTGTCAATGAAGTAATATGGTTTTCTTGATGCGCTCATTTGTTCAGCACCTGTCTGCCATGTCTAAAATCAGTTTCTCTGTTATGCCCCAACCGATGCATGGATCGGTTATTGATTGGCCATACACATTGCCATCAGCCTGCTGTGCACCTTCGACGATGAAACTCTCGACCATTACGCCTTTCACGAGCTGCTTCAGTTCAGGTGAATAGCGGCGGTGATCAAGCACATCCATGACTATTCTCGGCTGTTCGGAATAACGTTTGTTTGAGTTGGCGTGGTTGGCATCGACCACTACTCCTGGATTCTTGAGCGCACGATCGGAGAACAGCTTGACAAGATGCGAAAGATCTTCGTAGTGGTAATTTGGAATTGCCTGACCGAAATGGTTCACCGCGCCGCGCATTATCGCATGTGTCAAGTGATTGCCGGGAGTTTCGACTTCGTTGGTATTGTAGATGAACGTATGCGCGGCTTGCGCTGCGGCGATAGAATTCATCATTATTGAAACGTCGCCGCTGGTCGGATTCTTCATGCCTACCGGCACGTCGAAACCTGATGCGACAAGGCGATGCTGCTGGTTTTCGACCGATCGCGCACCAACCGCGACATAGCCAAGGACATCGGCAAGATAGGCAGCATTGTCGGGATAGAGCATCTCATCGGCAGCCGCAAGCCCCGACTCGGACAATGCACGAATGTGCATACTGCGGATTGCGCGGAGTCCTTCGACCATATCGGGGTCGCGATTCGGATCGGGCTGATGAAGCATTCCTTTGTAGCCAGTTCCGGTCGTGCGTGGCTTGTTTGTATAGATTCTCGGAACAAGGAAAAGCTTTTCGGCAACTTGTTCCTGAAGCTTTGCAAGACGCGAAACATAATCGCAGACTGCCGTCTCGTCGTGTGCTGAACACGGCCCGATAATCACAATGAAACGATTGTCTCTTCCCTCGAAAATCTGTTGAAGTTCGGAGTCGCGTGTCTTCTTGACAGATGCGACATCAGGCGGAAGCGGCTGAATAGCAAGCACCTCTTCGACAGAAGGCATACGGCGTTTCACGGTAAAGCTCATGACCCGATCCTTTTAAGGATAAGCATGGTCACATCGTCGGACGCAGGTGCGTCGTTAACGTGTGAATCAAGATCGCTTGTAATCCGTTCGAGCAATACCGAAGAAGTTGCAAAAGGCTGTTCGATATTTTTAAGCAGGCGCTCGTAGGTGTAAAACGATCTGTCGGAACCGACCGCTTCTGTCACACCATCGGTGTAGAGCACAATCGTTTCGCTAGGCGCAAGAATCACACGCCCCTCGCGATATGAAATGTTTTCCATAAAGCCGACTGCCGGTCCTGTCGCGCGAATCTTCTCGAGGTTGCCGCTTGCACGCACCACGAGTGGCGGATTGTGTCCGGCGTTGACGTAATCCATCTGACCGTTCGATGTATCGAGGACTCCGAAGAATAGCGTGGCGAACATGCAGCGGGCATCGCCGTCGCGCGACTGATGATGCTGTACGATGTAGTTGTTGACGACCTCGACCGCATGTAGCGGCGAGGTGCCGGAGCTGCCGGCCTGTTCGGCAAAGACACGCAGAAGTGTGCGGATCAGCGCCATGAACAACGCAGCACTAACGTCTTTTCCGCTCACGTCGGCGATGATGAAGGCGAGGGTGT
>CAIOZP010000309.1 GCA_903862805.1 uncultured Fibrobacterota bacterium | reverse complement strand
GTTGATATCGCTTCCGCAAAACTTGTCACTTATGTCCAGCGCATGGACAGCATGATCATGATTGCAAAGACACCTAACGTTCAGACGTCCTCGCTTCCGGCGCCGTCAACTGCCATCATTGCGATGCGCGCTTCGGAAAAGAGAGCTACTTGCAGTCTGCGAAACGGTGTTCTCGCTTTCGGGACAAATGGCGCATTTTCGGCAAGAATTCTTGATATGAAAGGACGCTGCCTGCGTTCTGTTTCAATTGACAAATCGGAATCGGAAAAATCGCTGACAGTCGGAAATCTTGCTGCTGGTCGATATGTTCTTTCGTTGTATGCCGGTAACAGAGTGCTACGGACTTCAGTTTTTATCTGTCAGTAATTTTACCTAATTGACAAAGGAGAATCCCATGGAAAAAACCATGTCGCTTCTTGCGGCGATGGCGGTTTCGGCCTCGGCCTGGACGCCGGTGTTCGACACTGCTCAGACAGTAACCTTCAACGGAGTTGAGGCAGGCAATCTTCCGATTGATGTAGGAGGTTACGGGCAATTTTATGGCGACTATATGCCGACATTTACCGATTTGAATGGAGACGGTCTCGGCGATATTGTATCTGGAATATTCAACGATGGCGCAATCTTTTATTCGATAAACACCGGTACGAAACAGGCGCCCAAATTCGACACCTATAAATTCTTTACAACTAACGGAGATTCGTCTTTCGTAACTCCCACCTGATGCATGGGCGCAAGTTCTCCGCAGGTTGCGGATCTCGATGGTGATGGAATTCCCGACATTGTGTGCTCCGATTATATGTGTGAGCTCCTCTTCTTCAAGGGTTTAGGCGATGGCAAATTCGCCGCCCGCGACACACTCAACAGCGCATCTGGCGGCAAGCTGATTATTCCCAATGTTGATGTTAACAGCGGCCGGATTTATGGATGCGTCAGACTTGCCGACTGGAACAATGATGGACTGCTCGATCTGTTGTTCATGTCCAACAGTGAACCTCTTCAGGTGTTTTTGAATGTCGGGACAAAAACCAATCCTCTGTTCGGCCCGTCAACAATTGTACCAAACGGCAGTGACGTTTTTGCGCGTGGTCGCCCGAGTTTCGAGTATTACGACATCAACTGCGATGGGAAGAAGGATCTGGTCTTTGGCGGTCAGGCTCCGATCAGCTACAGCCTCAATACCGGAACCGCCGAAAATCCTGTCTTTACCGGGACAGTGGACGCACTTCAGTCCAATGGATCGAAGATAGAATTCACCGCAGCGGATTCTGCCGCTCCATTCCACGGTGAATCCAAGTTGACAGTATGCGACTGGAACGGAGACGGGTATCCCGATCTGCTCTTAGGCGAGAACTGTGGCTGGACCGTCGGAGGGCCGACTCGCTATCTGATGATCATGACAGGACGGCCGGATGGAACGGTCGGCACAAAGAGTATCTCTCCTCGTATCAATCAAACGGAGATGTCCTCTTTGACAAAAGGCAATGATCTTTTTGTCAATGTTGCCGGAGCATCAACAGGTACTGTTTCCTTATGCAGACCCGACGGTCGTCTGGTGAGCAAAACGGAGTTACGAAATGGTTCTCAGGCAAGATTCAGCGGGATCGCTTCGGGAATGTATGTCGCAGGGTTCAGATCATCAGATGGGAGAGGTTCAAGCATGGTAGTCTTCAAAAAATAAGCGCAGCAGTCGGGGAAATTGTTCACCGGCCGTCCTTATAGGATGGCCGTTGTCGTCAATGGGCTATCCCCGATGTGATGCAAATGATCTCGCGCTTGTTCATGTCCGTGAACACGAACACTTTTCTGTTCAAGCAAGGGAAAGACTTCTATCTTAAATTAACAAAAGGAAAGGAGACCTCATGTTCAAAAAAATTTTATTTACATCGACTATGCTTCTGACTTTATCCACAGCTCCGGTAAAGGCAGACAATCAGGATTTCGTTGTTGTCGAGGCTTTTGGTTCACTGCTTTGCAGCTATTGTGCCGAAGGGTGGCAGAATCTTTATGAGGTTGTGCAGAATTATTCAGGTGCACGGGTAGAAGTCGTCACAATTGTTTATGAAAATGGATTTTCTGTCAGCGACCTGAGCGACTGGAGAAGCGAACTGAGCGCTGCCGGATATCCCTCACTTCGCTACAATGGTGCCAATCCGGTTCCTCTGCTGCAATCTGACGGCACAATAGACAAATCGGCATCGGAATATGATGCCGCAACGATTTCGCATTGTATCGACACGATGAAAGAGGCTCCGCAATTTGGCCTGCTTCTCGATACCGCCGGAACCATTGGCGATAGCACTGTGTACAGCTATTCGATAAGTGGTCTTTCAGACCCTTCGGCGTGGGATCTGGTAGCTGTCGTGCGTCAGGATTCATGCCCGCTGTATATCGGTGCCGGTGAAAACATGGGAAAGACACTGCGAAATCTTGGGATGGCAAAATCGCACAGAAAAATTGCTCTTACCGATTCGGTTGGAACCATCACGATGGGCTTGCCTGCCGGTGTAAGTGCCGACAGCTGCAATGTATTTGCATATCTTCGGAAACACGACTCGACTACGACAGCGGCTTGCTCAAATGTCTTACGGTATCCATCATCTTCTCCGGTTGTACCGATTATCCGGCAATCCGGTGCGGAGTCAATCAACTGGGTTTCTCTGCGTCTTTCACAGGGGAAGATCAGAGTAGAAGGTTTAGGATCAGTTGACAAAACCAGTCCTGTCTCTTTTGTAAATGCATCAGGTCGGATTCAACTGCGCACTACTCTCGGAGTGCTTGCGTCGGGGATTTCGACGAGTTCAATAGGTACAGGTTGGTTCGGAGTCATTAGCGGAAGTATTGATGTTCGGAGCATTATTCTGCCCTGAGAATATTTCGTTGTTTTATGATGAAGAAAGGGCTGGATCAAAACGAGTCGGCTCTTTTATTGTCTGCTCTATGATGAAAGAAGGTCTTCAGAGGAAAATCATGAGAGAGATAGAATGAAATGTTTGTCGGGTTGATTTACCACTAGAATCGACGAGTGACGGAGATCAATATCGAAGGAATATTTGTAAATGATAAACGCTCTGACCAAAGAAGTATCAATGATCAGAGCATTTTTGATAAGACCGCTATTTCTGCCTTATGACGCTGCACGAAACCACAGCTCCACTTGATCCGCATCTCACTCTCGCAACATAGCAACCTTCTGGAACATTGCAGAGCATCATCCTCGAACTTCCTTGTTTCAGATTTGCTTTCGCACTTGTCAACAGGCGTCCGTCAAGCGAGAACAACGATACCGAATACTCTCCGGCCGTCGGAACGGAGATCGAGATGGAGTGTCTGTCCAACAAACCTATCGTCAAAGAATTATTGACTGTGTTGACAGAATGCGAAATCTCGTTATGAGGAGAATTTGCAGCGTACACCCAGACCTTCGTCATGTTTTGCGCGGTTCCGGCATCTGTGATGAGATCGTTAACGCTGTCTCCGTTCCAATCGGCAATCGAGAACCGATGCATAGTGGGATCGGGATGCAGAACCGAGCCATCGGCAGCAAGAATCGGAACCGGATCGGCGAATGAAGGATTGCCCGGCGTTCCGACATTCAGGTATGCCTTGAAGTGCATTCCGCCTGTGGTATCGCTCAGGACAATGTCGAAGAGACCGTCGTTGTTTATATCGCCAAGTGCACTCATCGTATATGCCGAAGGTGATGCAGGACTCGAAATCGTGTCGCCTTTTGCGGTGCAAATCACTCCGGCGTAATGAAATTTGTACTGCTCTTTTGTCCCGACGTTGAGATACAGATACAACAGCCCAGGAACGTCGCCGCCGGTTGCATCGTAGCCATTATTGGAAAGCCCGACTTCAAGATCCGGCAGGCCGTCGTTGTTCCAGTCAACAATGTGCGGCATGGAAAATTTCACATTTGCCCACGAAATCGTAGCTCCGTTTTCGTCTCTTATAGTATCTGACCCGATAATACTGTCGCTGCTGTTTCTCCAGAAAACCCTTACCTGCGTCCCATATTCGCCGCAGATTAAATCAGTCGAACCGTCGTTGTTCAGATCCGCAACCTGCGGAGTGCTAACGCCGGAACATCAGGCACCGTCGACATATATTGGCGCCCTGAAACCGGTTGTGAAAAGTGGTTCGGTAGCAGTGCCATGATTGATAAAAACATTCATATAGCCGCCGCCGATTGCCCCAATGACTATTCCGAGATAGCCGACCAGCATATCCTTGAGTCCATCTCCGTCCCAGTCAACAAACTCAGGCGATCCGTTTGATCCTCTGAACATCCAGTCGCCAACGACATCACTCAGATTGGCACCGGTATTGGATGACACCTCGATAGGAGTGCTGTTGAATTGCGGCAGTCCTGCAAATGCAAGGCCGGTGGTAATGAGTCCCGACATCAGTGTTTTGTACATAAATTATCCCTTCAAAATGATTACTGTTACATAAATACGCTCCACACAATATATCGAAGAATTATCTGTATCATGATTTATACAAGATCGGTTTTGTAACTCTCTGTTCACGCAGATGAACAAAGGCTGATCCCATATGCTTCGCACAGTTCAACTCAGTGAACACAGTGTTTTTCCGGCCGATGCCGATCAGAAGGATTGTGGATATCTTTATAAATAAAGGCAACAGGAGGAATCATGAGAAAGACATTCACCGAAGCCATGCTTGCAGTGACGTTGTTGTCAAGTGCGGCTATGGCTGCACAAGGTGTTCAAACTATCAGTGTAGGCATAGATAATTTCCCCGGTTTTTCCGACGCAACCATTTACAATCCGCGAGCCGGCGGGATGATGGGTTCCGCAAATCTCGAATGCGGTTCCAAGTGGTGTTGAGGCAACGTAGGAGACGCCAGGGGCGTTTTAGCAGTTTCTCTTGATAGGATTGACACAACGCGAATCATCGACAGCGTGACATTGACCTTGTATCGTCATCAGACATTCAACGATGCGGGGTATGGCGACACGGCATTTCACAGCTTTGTGCGTGAGCTTTGGCGCACTGATAAAACCGACATTCTTGAATCATACTCGTTTTACTGGCCACCGAGTTCTGTGGATCCAGACCTCGCAGCTGGAATAGTGGATTCTGCTGGTAATCCGGCTGGAGATGATTCCGGTTATGACACGTTCAATATCACACAGGTCGTGCTTGACTCCCTGCACACATCGCGTAAGGTCGCCGATCTTGTCCTCAAGCTTCAGGATGAGTGGCACAGCTATGATCGATATGTTTACTATGCCGGCGACGGCGATACCGCGACGATTTTGCCAATGATTACCCCCGGCGATACTTTGTGGAATACCTTCTTGCAGCAGGCTCCACGGATGACGGTCTATTACCACGACACAGTTCAGAGTTCGATACTCAAATCTTCTTTATCGCAAAAGCGGCTGAATGGCGGAGCCGTCGACGTTTATTCACTCGATGGTCGTCTCATAGGTTCAAATGTATCAAATGATGATTATCAT
>CAIOZP010000308.1 GCA_903862805.1 uncultured Fibrobacterota bacterium | reverse complement strand
TGGTACAGAAGTCGGTCGTAAATTCGGCGTCAGCGTCTGAACAGTTCCTTGCGGGTTATCTTTCAAAGCTCGACGCGACCCACGCTGAAAAACGTGGGCGGGCTCCCGGATGATACTTCGTTGATAAAACGATCTCTCGCCGGGGATGGAGGTTCCGAACTCCCGCGTCGGGCTTTTTTATTTGTAGCTTGCTATCTTTCTGTCTAATTGTCCTTCTGTCATCGTATATGCAGACCGCACGCGATATTTTCCTCCGCGCAAAATGAATTCCGTAACGACAACCTTATCGGCACCGTTTCGCCTGTACACAATCGTATATTCGTCCTTTGATGCTGGAATCGCGCCCGTCGGATTAGTGAAAACATATTCGACGTGTTTTTTGACTTCTTCTGGCGATTTGAACTGCTCAGGGTGCTTTTCATAGAGCTTGTTATAGTTGGCAAAAACTTTTCCTGGCTCTACCTGAAACTGTTTGAATGTTTCGCCTGAAACCGGAACCTGAACTTCCTGATATTTGCTGTCAATTGGCTGTTTGGTTGTTAAAGCCTCACGTACCCCGAACCGATCCACCGCCTTCGCCTTCTCGTCAAGAATATCTGCCTTGGTACCACCACTTCGCATCATGTCAAGAACATCGTCTGACGAAATCGCGTCGCGTTTATCACCATCCCAGAACTGATACCACTTCGGATCTTCAAGTGGCTTTCCGTCTGCGAGATTGTTCTTCTCTGCCGCCAAACGCTGATCGAGTTCAGAGGCGTACTTGTCGAGATGTGCTTTGCCGGTCGGAGAAATATCACCACCACGGATCATCGCTTTGTAATCGGCGTTCGTGCCGCCCTTTGGATGCATCCGTGTCCAGAGAGTATTCCGAAGCTGATTCATGAAATCGAATTTTTCCGGTGCCGTCAAGTGACCATTCGAAACATCATTCGCCACCTGTGCATCCTCGGCCTTCTGCTCCTGCTGATAATCAGCAAGGGCCGATTCTTCATCGGCTGCCTGTTTTGCATCGCTTTCAATCTGAAAACGATTCAAAACAGCATGAGATTCTTTCGGCGGAGGAGGATCAGAAGGGATTTTCACGGGCGTATTTTGGTCCGCCAAAATTTGGCCAGAACTTGCAGGTTTTTCAGGTTTTGGAAGTTTCAAAGTGCCTGTTCGGTCCACCACAATACGCCCATTTGGAAACAGCTCCGGATGGTGAGCGTGCATGAAATCATAAACGGCCTGTTTGTATTGTGCCTGCTGTGTTGGTGTCATTGCGGAGAAAAGTTTTGCGCCGGTTCTGGCCCAACTTGCCGCAGCATCCATTCCAGGTACATGAGACAACATTCCGGCCGCACTTCCAATAGCACCACCATGACCCGACAGCATCGCGTCCAGCAAAGAGACCTGTCGGGAATCGCCACCGAGTTCCATCGCGAGCTTGGCGTATGCGGCCTGTTTCATAAGGTCGGTGCCTGTCACATCGGTGACAGCACGGAACAGTGCTTTTGTTCCACGATCCTCGTTGTTTGACACCGCAGCTTTTATCAGACTCGCGCCGCGATCCGCAGTCTGACCACCGGCCGCATCAGTCGTGACCGCTCCGAGTTTCCGCGATAAAGCGCCCTGCAAACGGGAAAGGTTTGCATACTTCTGAAACAAGCCCGAGTATTCCGCCGCACCTGGAATCTCCGCGCCGAGTGCCGC
>CAIOZP010000307.1 GCA_903862805.1 uncultured Fibrobacterota bacterium | reverse complement strand
GCCCTGATCGGCATCGCTCTCTCCACCTTTGAAGGCATCGTCGGAGCAGACATCACCAAAGGCCCATTCGCCAATCTCCTGCGAATAGTTCCAGCCCAGAACGTCATAAACAGACGTAAGGGCTGCTTCGTCTTCCTGAGTTGTCTTGAATGCCTCATCGGAAGTCAAAACCCCTGTGGGTTTTGTATCAAGAAATTTACTGCATCCACCGACCATCAAAGCCGACATGGAAACTACCGAACAGTACAGAAAAGTCTTTATTGATTTTTTCATTTTTATCCTCTCTATCACAGCGTTATGTTGAGGCCGGCATTGAACGAACGGGCCTGCGGATACACACCGCGGTCCACACCTACAGTAAGATTGACGTTCTTTACACCATCACCGCCATCATCTTCGCCAACACCAACTTCCGGATCAAGTCCGGAGTAATGGGTAAACGTCCAGAGATTCTCAACTCCGATGTAAAAGCGGATCTTTGAGACCTTGAACTTGCTCGTCACCTCGTTCGGAATTGTGTAACCGAGCTGAACCGACTTCATGCGCAGATAGGAACCATCCTCGACAAATCTGTCTGAAAGTGCCATCTTCATGCCTGACGGATCATTAGTGGAAAGGCGTTGCATGTTCGGATCATTTGTTGTACCAGGCGCAGTCCAACGTCCCAACATCTTTGAGTCAAGGTTGGCCTGAACGGCGCTGTTTTCAGTAGTCCAGCGGGCGGCATTGAAAATCTTATTGCCGTATGAACCCTGAAAACAGAAGCTCAAATCAAAACCGGCAAGTCCAAAGTCCGCATTAAAACCGTAGATAAACTTTGGATTTGGGTTGCCGATGAAATCCTGAACCAGTCCGTTGTCGTCATGAACGTAACGGATGTCGCCGGGAACAGCATCAGGCTGAACCATTTGTCCTTTGTTTGGGCCACTCTTATAAACGTAGTTATCAATATCTTTTTGTGTCTGGAACAAACCATCGCACTTGTAACCGTAGAATTCACCGACGGAATGTCCGACGGCCGTACGTGATACATACGCGATCCCCTGAACATTGGCCTCAAGGATCGGTTGGTTGCCAACGCCAAGTGCATCGACACGGTTACGCGAAACAGCGATGTTGCCACTTAAATCAAAAGAGAAATCACGTATCTCGTTTTTGATTTCGAGAACAGATTCAAATCCCTTGTTCGACATTTCGCCCGCATTTACCCAAGGAGCTGCCGAATCACCGACCTGTCCGGGAATAGTCGGGTCGCAAAGCATATCGGTCGTCTTTTTGCTGTAAAAATCAGTGGTGAATATCGCGCGATCTTCAAATAGACCGAGGTCAAACCCTATGTTGGAAGAAGCCTGCCTCTCCCATTTGATATTTGAAGTACCTTCAGATGTTGCAATTGTTCCGGTTTTTATTACGCCGTCAAACGGGTAATTCTGACCATTTTCAAAAATGGTCATATACCTGTATTCACCAATGTTGTTGTTACCGAGAACGCCATACCCTCCACGAAGTTTCAACTCGCTGATCGCCTTTAGTGGCGACATGAAGCGTTCCTTTGAAACACGCCATGATGCCGAGACAGCGGGGAAATAGCCCCAACGATTTTCTTTGGCAAACCTCGAAGATCCATCAGCACGAACAGACGCTTCTATGAAATACCTGTCGAAAAGTGCATAGTCAAGACGCCCGAAGTAGGAAAGCATTCTATCCTGAACAAGCCTTCCGTCAACAGCGGCACCAGCCGGATCAAGAGTCGCATCAAGCTGCCATTGAGTGCTATCGTTTGAATAAGTGCCTGATCCCTGAGCCGTAGTAGTATCATTATCATTGCCCTGAGCGGTTGCTCCGACAAGCAATTTTATGTCGTGGACATCTGCAAGATTTTTGTTAAACGCAAGAGTGTTTTCCAATATCCATTCAACATTTTTACTGCTGCCACGCACAACAATTGCATCGCTATTAGTAAACGATCCGACACTGTATGTCGGGGAGAATCTGTTTTCGTTAACGTTTGTTATGTCCACACCGAAACTTGCGTTATACTTCAAGATGTCGTGAAGGCTTGCCGTTGCTGAGGCCTTATTTGAAATGTCGAGTTCCTTGTCCTGACGATGATATGTGTTCACCACCGCAACGGGGTTCGGAACCTCCATGTATGCAGATGAATTATAATCACCATTTTTATCGTAAGGCGTTACGGTTGGATCCATTTGCATGGCAGTTGCCATAGCGCTGTTCCATTCATCAGTTTCGTTAGCCCTGTCAGTTTTCTGTGAAGCGAGATCAAAATTATCGCCCAATGTGAACCAAGGTCTTACTTTGGCATCAACATTCAGCCTCGAACCGAACTTCTGGTAATCTGAACCTTTAATAAGTCCCTGCTGACCAGAATAAAGCCCGCTAAGGAAATATGAAATCTTGTCCGAGCCACCTGAAACAGAGACGTTATGAGACTGAACCACTACGTTGTTGTTTGAAATCTGGTTAAACCAGTTGGTGCCAGCACCAAGACCTTTCAATGGGATAAGAGCAGAAGAATCTGCCCCTCCGTGGATCTGCGCCTCGTTATAGAGCGTCGCCCATTCACGTGCTGTACAGAGCTTCGGTTTCTTCCAGAAATTTTGTATGCCTACATAACCGTCATAAGCAATCTGAGCTGTTCCTTCTTTACCCTTTTTCGTCGTGACAAGCACAACGCCATTGAGACCGCGGGAACCGTAGATCGCCGCCGAAGATGCATCTTTAAGTATGGATATGCTCGCGATATCTTCCGGGCCGAGATTTTCTATGCTCGATGTCGGAACTCCGTCAACGACATAAAGCGGATCGCTTCCATTGATAGTACCAACACCACGGATACGAATTGTCATGCCTTTGCCTGGCGCGCCGCTGTTCTGTGTCACGTTGACACCGGCAACCTTGCCTTGCAGGGCTTTTTCAACAGAAACCGAGGAAGTCTTGGAAAGTTCCTTTGTATCAACAGAAGAAACCGAACCGGTCATCGCCGATTTCTTTGTTGTTCCGTATCCTACAACAACGTCTTTTTCCAAAGTAAGAACATCTTTTGACAGCTTTACGTCAAGAGATGTTTTTCCGGCGAGCACAACTTCGCGCTGACCGTATTCGCCACCGCCAACTAAAAGTGTGGCATTTTTTGCATCGGGAACGGAAATCATATATCTGCCAGCGGCATCCGTCGTTGCCGATACCGTGGTTCCCTTGACGATAACCGGTGCATTAGCAACAGGAAGTCCGGTTTTCAAATCGGAGACAAGTCCGGTGACCGTCTGGGCAGAAACCGCCGCAGATGTAGCGACTTTCTGTGCCGGAGCCGGATTGACCGCAGATGCTGGTTGAGCGGGCTGGGTGGCTGGTGCTGGCTGAGCGGCTACTGCCTGTGTCGGAGCCGGCTGAGCCTGAGCTGCTGCGGGTTGAACTGCGGTCTTCGCAGGAACATCGTCGGATGTATCTGTGTCGCTGATAAGTCCGCCTTGACCAAGTGTATCTTCAACACTGATCTTTTTGGCAGGGGTTGAACCACCTGTAGCTCCCACCGATGGAACCACAGTAAACATGACTGCACATCCGGCTGCGATCCAGCCTACGGTTTTCCGGAATGGACTCATGAAAGGACCTTTCTTTGAGATACCCGCGGAATATAATTGATTAGAACGGTCTGAACAAAAGGATTTTTCATTTTTAGGCAGGTATTTTTCACAAATCCGCATCCGATTGGATTATCCAGCAAGATATTTGTAAATCGCAAGCGGCTTGTGGCTACAAACCTTGTACCGCCCATCAAATTAGAAACATGAACGAATAAAAATCTTGCAGAAAAATCTAAAAAAATTGACTATTTTCCGCGCCCATTATTTTATGGCGCGGTTGGCTTGGAAATTTCTGGCAAAGGTGAAACCTTGGTACCTGATGATAAGGCCGGCGACGAAGTGACAGGCACCGCAGAATCTACCGGCGGAGCGAGTGCAAGGCTCTTGAAATGCTCCGTAGTATCGAAAAGGCCCGTACAAACAAGTGCGAAAGTGCCGTTTGGTCGAAGCAGTTCTACAGCAAAAACATTGTCGCCACCGCGAAGAAGTCCACCGATGTTTCCAAGGCTGTCGATCTTGCCCTGACTTTTGGCCGAGGTGTCGGCGGTGACCTGCTTTTCATTTATCCACAATATGAATGGCCCCGACACAGAAATCTTGACCGACGCCGAAACAGGATTTCCATTCAAAAGATAGTTGTACCAAAGGAATGTCTTCGCGCTGTCGGAAGCTCCGCTAACATAAACGGCTCGCCCGTCGATCGCCTTGCCGGATTCGCGTGCCGCCGACCAGCCTTTCTGCGAAGGTGCGACCGTGTTCCAGTACGGTGTTGAATCACTGCGGGCGATCCAGCCGGTTCCGGTGGCGCAGAAAAACTCGGGGAAGAATCCGTGGCCGTAGGTTTCGGGACTGAGTCTTGCGAGCCGCGCCATTACACGGCGGTATCCTTCCGAATTGGTCAGGCCTTCGAGCTTGAACTGTTTGAGCGCGTCTTCGTAGGCGAAAAGCGTTTTGTCGGATGATTCGTCAGCCATGTCTTGCAGCTGATCGGCAAGGTCGCGCTTTTCGGCGGCGGTGAGTGTTGAGGTACGGCTTTCAGATTGATC
>CAIOZP010000306.1 GCA_903862805.1 uncultured Fibrobacterota bacterium | reverse complement strand
GACGTTGGCGCTTATGACTATCGCGTACAATTTCATGAGCCTTTTTAGACTATCGATCATCTGTGAAAAGGTGAGGAACAGGCTGTCTACGATCCGGTACAAGTTACTGGCAATACCTTCGTTCATCGAAAAATCTGCACATGGCAGCGTAGTTAAGGTGGCGTTACAAATGAAGAGAAGAGCTTGGATACAGAAGCTCTGGGGAAAATATGTAAGATTCTGGGCGGTAGATTTTGTCTAATGGAAAATTGGGTTAAAATGTTTTTACCCTACATGCTAAAAAATGTGCTATATTATGGATGTGTTTGGTCGTTGATGCGCCAAAGGATGGATTTCAATGAAACTTGGAAAAAAAATAACGGTAGCTGCGACGCTTACGATTTTCTCTATATCGTATGTAAATGCTGAGATGGCGGTGCAGCAACAGCAGAGTAAATCGGTCAAACCCGCACCTACAAAGGCCTCTGCTATCAACCCATTGGGTAAGAATAACTGGTCAAAAATCAAGGATCTTTTCCTTTAAGAGATATTTCGGTTTGATCACAATTAACGAGGGGCATAATTTTGCCCCTCGTTTTTTTTGGAACACACTAAATCAAAAAGGGCGCCAAACATGATGCTTGGTGCCCTTCTGATAATCAACAACAATCTCTATTTGCTGCCGAAAAATTCCTTCAGGCCGCTGTTTGTTGCCTTCATTGATTTTTCGCCTTTGTGCCAGTTTGCTGGGCACACTTCGCCATGCTCTTCAGTGAACTGTAGCGCATCAACAAGGCGTAAAACTTCATCTACACTGCGGCCAAGTGGCAGATCATTGACAATCTGATGCTTTACAACGCCGTTCTTGTCGATCAGAAAGAGCCCGCGGAAAGCGATTCCTGCTCCGGGGACAAGAACATCGTAATCGCTTGAAATAGTTTTGTTTATATCTGAAACTAAGGGATATTTAACACCTTCGATTCCACCTTGAGACTTTGGAGTGTTCAGCCACGCGAAATGACTGAAATGGCTGTCAATCGAAACGCCGATCAGCTGAACATTGCGCGCTTCAAATTCGGCGAGTTTTTCATTGAATGCATGAAGTTCGGTTGGGCATACAAAAGTAAAGTCCAAGGGATAGAAAAACAATACGACATCTTTCTTGCTCTTGAACTGTGACAAACTGAAATTTTCGACAAATTCACCGCCGGAAACTGCGGTTGCCGAAAAATCAGGGGCAGTTCTTCCTACTAATACAGACATTTTATACCTCCAGAAAGTTTTATCCCGCAAGACCACCTTGCGGTTCAAATAAGATAATTTCCGGCCAATGCATTGACAAAACTATTTGTTTAGTTTTTTTGTTTAGTATAGACGTGTTTGGACCGTTACAGAAAACATGCCAACTGAAACAATGAAAACAAAGGATCAATATTTCTTTTTATATGAAGCTTGTCTCTTTGGCCTGTCGTCGAAACCTCCGCTTCGCGGAGATCCAGGAGCAGTGTTCGGTCCACGATCTTTCTTGACAAGAAGTCGCTGCTTTCCACTTGAAAAACTGCGGATCACCGATTCCGCTTCGGTAAACGGAACGGTGACAAACGAGAATTTCTCGAGCACTTTTACATCGTTAATCAAGCGATCGTCGATATTCGAAGTTGTGCGGATAAGATCGACAAGCGATCTCGGATTCATGCCGTCAACACGTCCGACAGCGATGAACAGGCGCGTAGTTCCGCGAGTGTCAACGCGATATCCGCCGCGCTCTGGGACATTGATCTCGCCGTAGTTCTGTTCGTCAAGCTCTTCTTCAAATGACTGTTTGAGAAGTGCAGCAACAAGGTCGCGTGCTTCGTATTTCTCAATAAGTTTTTCGGCCCATTTCGTGAAGCGGCCTTCTTCGTCACCCATACAAACTATTGCGTCAATTTCTTCGGTAATGCGTGCTTTTTTGGTCTTGATTACTTCTTTGACATCCGGAACTTCCGCTTTGCGAATCTCGGAGCGGGTTTTGTTCTGAATGAAAATCAGCTTACGATATTCTGACGGAGTGATGAATGTGATGGCGGTTCCTTTGTTGCCGGCGCGGCCTGTGCGGCCGATACGGTGAACGTAGGAATCAATGTCGTTCGGCAAGGCATAGTTGATGACATGCGAAAGGTTGTTGATGTCGATACCGCGTGCTGCGACGTCGGTAGCAACAAGGATAGTCAGCTTCTGGGCTTTGAATCTGTCGAGAATAATCTCGCGCTGAGCCTGAGCGACGTCGCCGTGCAGTCCTTCAGCGACGAAGTTGCGCTCGAGAAGTTTGCGTACAAGCTGGTCTACGTCGGCTTTGGTGCGGCAGAAAATCAACCCGTAAAATTGCTTCTCGATGTCGATTATTCGGCAAAGTGCCTCGAACTTGTCCTTTTCTTTAACTTCAAAATAGATCTGATCGATCAGAGCAGTTGTAATGTCACGTTTTTTCACGGTGATATGTTGAGAATTCTTCATAAACTTTCGCGCCATGTCGGCAATGCGAGGAGGCATGGTTGCCGAGAAAAGAAGTGTGCGACGATCGGGATTGGCACGGGCAAGGATCTGTTCCATCGCTTCGGCGAATCCCATATTGAGCATCTCGTCTGCTTCATCAATAATCAGATATGAAATGGAGGAAAGTTCCATTGATCCGCGGTCGAGATGATCGATCACACGCCCCGGAGTTCCGACTACAATATCGACGCCGTCACGAAGCCCTTTGAGCTGTGGGCCATAGGCCTGACCACCATAAACCGTGAGCACCCGAAGCTTCTTGTCACCCGACAAAGATTCAATCTCCGTGGCGACCTGAAGTGCCAGTTCGCGCGTGGGCGCCAGTACCAGCGCCTGAATCTTGCCGGTACGTGGAGTCAGCTTTTCGATCAGCGGAATTGCAAATGCGGCTGTCTTGCCGGTTCCGGTTTGCGCTTGTGCAATGATGTCGCCGCCGTCATTCATCAGAGTCGGAATAACCGCCGCCTGCACTGGGGACGGCTCTGTGAAGCCCTTTGCTTCGATTGCGGCCAACATGAACTCGCTGAGTCCGAGTTCCTTGAATTTTTCCATGATACCCGTTTCTTTTCGGAATTTTATTGGAAGGAAATAATTATCTCGCAGATGTTTCCGCGCCAAATATAATGCGGGGTCGGGAGTGTGTGTGATTTTATGGGATCACTGAACGCTGAGACCGGTCACAATGAGTCTATATCCTCGTGTTTATCCCAACGGTAATCTGACTGCCAACTCGTGTTCCGATAAGCAATGTATAGGAGGCTTCCAGAAAGACGCGCTTGTAACCGAGATCCATTTTTACACATGGCCCACCGAAAAACAGTTCCTCATAATCGGTATAATTTGAATATGAGTACATATAATTGCTTGCGGATTCCTTGCCGCCGTCGAAATACCAGAATCCGGCGTTAAATCCCGGCGACAGCTCGAAAACATCTTTTGCATTCACAATAGTGTAGTTCCATTGAAATATGGCACCGCCAAATGAGTAGGCATAGTTTCCGCTCGAATAATCATTCGCAAGACCGGAAAAACACCAATGAAAATTCAAACCATAATAAGATTTCTTGTACCTCATTCCAATGTCGATCGATGGGCCGAACGCATCAAGTACATGGGTGACAACTTGTGCGAATGAAGGCGTAACGCTGAAATACAATTGACGCTTGAACGATAGGTTTACTTCGCGCACAGAATTCAATATTGGATAAACGAGCATCGATTTTGAATCCCCGTTGTCAACCGCATAAACTTCATGCTGACCAAGCGGCACTTTTTCTATGATGCAACTGTTGGTTCCGATTTTTCGGCCATCCAAATAAATTTCTGCATTTTCATCATCTGTCACAATGCGTAAGGTACCAGATTCGACTGCATGTACCGGAACCGGAACCGGTACTGGTGCTTGTGGAGCCAAATGCAATTGCTGTTGTGCTTGCGAATCCTGAACTGCCGGTGCCGATATGCTGTTCAGGTTGAGATCCTCGCTGTAGCCAAGTGCTACGAATGAAATAAGTATGAAAGTAATTCTGCCGAACATAAAGATCCTTTCAAGTAATGAATTTGTGACTATTCGTTTTCATAAAATCGGGAATACTACCGGCTCTGTATGATGCAGATCCGCGAAACAACGCCTGAAACTCCGGAGATTCGAACAATGTACGTGCCGGTCGCAATTTTACCAATGTCAACACAATGGATTCCGGCTTGGTAATCGACCTGTCGCATTGTGACAAGGCGCCCGGATACAGTGAAGACAGCAAAGTCATATCGGCCACTTTGAGGAACAGTAAAATCTATTCGGTTGCCCATGGTTGAAACAATTCGTAGTGATGATGGTTTCTTATCTGCCGAAGGGGCTTTTACCGGAACAATTCGTGTGCTCAATGCGGCGAGTATTGCCGAGGCTAGCGAAGCCGAATCGTAGGTGGTCTGGACGTAAGAGTGGTTCGGTGCCACAACCCAGGTTGCTCCAGCAGATTCAGACCATTTGCCACTTTGACATGCCACCGAATAACCGTTGAACAATCCGGTAAGTGCCGGAACACCTTGCGCAGTAAGTACAAACGGGAAGGTCGGAGTCATACCCGACTGCTTGCTGTACGCTTCTGCGATTTCGTCTTTCGTATTGCTTGTCAGGTCAACTGCAAGCAAAACAACGGCACCAGAATCACTACCGAATTGATCAAACACGCCCTGAATATCGGCTCCGGCGTACATGCAGCTACTGCCGACCATGATCTGATGAACAACCAAAACTTTGTTGCGATTTACGCAGTGGCTTGTATCTATTCGCGTGGAATCTAAGGTGGAGTCAACTTTTGACGAATCTCTCGAAGCTATTTTGATAATTGAATCATTAAGTGAGTCTAATGTAGTGTCGTACATTGTTGTATTTGTCGTATCGTATGAATAGTAGTGTACGGTATCAATATTTATCTGCGTTGTATCAAGCAAAGTATCAATGTCCCATTTTTGCGTTGTGTCACGCAAAGTATCGTTGCTCCATTTCTTTACGTTGACGCCGGCAACAGAAATGCCGGTATTGTG
>CAIOZP010000305.1 GCA_903862805.1 uncultured Fibrobacterota bacterium | reverse complement strand
TCTCTTTGATTATCTTTTCATCACGCGCTACCGAAAATTTCGGCGTCGTAGGCATTCCGCGATAAAAAATAACGAGATCAATTTCATCGAGGTCAGCTATCCACATGGTTCCATAAACCTGCCAACGATGCTCTGGCGGCATTCCAGTGCCGCGCTCAAGAAGTGCAATCATAAGATCAGGTTGCATGGTCTTGATCTCAACGCCGCGCTTAGTTCCTTCGACCAGAGCATCCGGACTAGCGCCTGCGTAACGCCCGCTCGGTAGCTTCCTTCGAATGAATCCTATGCGACGAAGTTTAGAAATTGTCGTTTTTGCGTAATGATCGAGAGCTTCCGGTTCCATAGAATTTCCGCGAGTCATGGCCTTCGATTTGAACCCTTCCTCTGCTACCTCTCCGGTAAGTAGCTCACCAGCTAAACGGCGCATATATTTGGTTCGGGTTAACGCATCCGAATCACGGACGTCGCAGCTGAAGTTGCTCGCTGTCGGGATGCCGCTACGGGCCAAGAACCATTCCGGCGAACCCTGTTCACATTCTATAAACTCAGGTTCTGAGAGCTTCTTTTGGTGACCAACCAAGCCTTTTGATGCGGTCATAGACAAGGCCATATCGAAGTCCCTTTCGTTCACATAATTCCGCGAGCGGCACGCCATTTATTCGAATAGTTAGCCGCCGATTTCGGCCCTGTTTGTTCGCCGGAATCCACAAGCAATTTCCTGGCGTATAATCCCCATTAACTTCCTTGCGTTCGATAGAATATCCGGGCGGACATTCCCCCATATCCGCGAAGAAATTCGTGAATTTGTGCCAGCGACGACAGATTTTAATTCCACGGCCTCCGTAGTGTTTGAAGGTCTTTCTTTTACGATCGTCACATCGACGGATCATGTCCTTCCAGATGTTGTGCGTTTTTGTTCCGGTCATGCCGTGCATCAAATTTACGCTTTTCAGCGTTTCAAATCTTAAACATCCGCAAGATTTGGTGTGGCCTGACCTAAGGGAATATAAGGATGTGCGTATCGTCTCACCGCAATCGCATCGGCACTCCCACGATGACGGATTTGAATGTCGTTGGATAACAAAAAGCCGATTGAACCTTTTTCCCGATATATCAACCGTCATTTGTTAGTTGCCTTATTCTTATAATTGATGCACGCCTGTATTGCCTTGTCGAACAGGTCAGAAGGAAGGTCCGATATCGACGCGATTTTGTAAACCTCGCAAAATTTCTTATGCCCGACGCCACAATCTGCGATGGCATCGATCACTTGGTTCTCTTGCGCGTTCGTAATCTTGGCGTATTCTGAGTCTTGAGAATCTACGTTTTCAGTTTTGGTCGAGCCTCCAATATGCTTCGGCTCGACGGTGTAGCGGCTCCCGTCAAAGTCCTCGCCAACGATGTTGATGTCGAATATCATCACTTTCAGGAAGCGCCTGGCATAGGTCACCGACGAACCGGATCCCTGCGCCAGAGACTTGGTACCGCCGCCTTTAGCGCCGGCAGAATCCATGCCGACGTCAATCCAATAGTGCTTGGTGTAGCCGGTAGGCGTGTGGGTGACGTCGCAAGTGATCCGGTAATGATCGGCCAGCGGGCAATCGGCGGAGCCATAGGATAGGCTGAAACCGTTGCGCCGGATGATGGGGTCGACCACGGCGCTGATCTTTTCCAGCCGTGCCCATTT
>CAIOZP010000304.1 GCA_903862805.1 uncultured Fibrobacterota bacterium | reverse complement strand
ATGTATATATTGATAACGGAGCATAAATTTTTGAGTGCTCGTTGGCCGACCTCCCTGATTGTTTCTAAATGGCTAAACGGCACCCGATCCAAAATAAGATTTCCTTTTCAAATGACGGTGTTGCTTTCCGTCTTTTAGTGTCTTACATAAAACATATCCCAATGGAGGAAAAATGAAAGCAGACTGGAAAATTTTGACAGCAGCCACTGTGCTGACCCTCGGGCTCGCTTTGGCGGCATCGGCCGGAACGGTGAATGTGACTTTGCAGCAGGGAGTTGACGGGTATGGTGGGTGTTCGGATGCGATGATTTCTCATGCGTTAGTGGATACCGTCGAGTCTGCGCTCAGTTTTAAAGATTCTACGATTTATTACATGCGAAATTGTTTTATATGAGGCGATCTCTACGCGCGGGGCGCGATCAAGTTCGATCTTTCTGGAATAACAGGTTGCACAAAAGTAAATAGTGCAACATTGCAGATTTTTCATAAAATTGGCCCGCATTGGCGACCAACTCCTGTTCTTGTAAGCGGCGTATGGGATACAGTGTACTCTTTGACAGAAGATGCAACCGATGAAGGAGCCGGATGGAATTGTTCTCTATTTGTCGCCACAAGAGCGTGGAATAAGGATGAAATAACTTGGAATAGAGCACAGGTTGGTGTTTCATGGGCAGATTCATTCCCCGGTCATCTCGTTCCATTTGTTCATGGCGGCGGCGATTACAATTCTTCACTGGTTTCGACAGCCGTTTTGCCAGCTGACAGCTCTTGGATTACCATTGATGTCACATCGGCAATTAGTTCCTTCATCCAGAATCCTGACCAGAACTTCGGATTCGTTTTGAAAGATAAAGATACGCAGAAAGGATATTTCTACACTTCCTCCAAGTATTCAGACCCGACGCAGAGACCCAAGCTGACATTGTCGTACGAAACATCGGCCATAATTCCTGTCGAGAATTCTTCGATAAAAGGTATGAAGATCGAAGCGGTTTCTGGTGCAGTGAAAATGACCTTCCCACATTCGGGCCAATATTCGGCGAAGCTTCACGATGCGAAAGGGCGGCTTGTGGTGTCTGTGTCGGGAAGAGGGGAGACCGCACAACTATCGGGAATAAGTGATCATTGCGGAATGTTGTTTCTGACCTGTCAATTCGATGGGAACACATATACGCGGTCGCTTATTCAAACACGGTAGATAACTCTTTTTGGAAATGGAGCTGAAATGAAATTTGGTAAGATTATTATGGCAATTATGTCGGTCGGAGCCGCGTTTGCATCGGCCGGAACAGTGAATGTGACTTTGCAACAGGGAGTTGACGGGTATGGTGGGTGTTCAGATGCGATGATGATGTCTGTAGGATTTGATACGGTTCTTCCGGATATTAACTTCAAAGATTCTTTGACGTATTTCATTGGGCAATGTTTTGGCTGAGGCGATGAATATGCGCGGGGCGCTTTGAAGTTTGATCTGCCAGAGCTTGATACAGATGCCAAAATCGACTGCGCAACACTGCAGATTTATCATCAGAATACTGTTTCGCAGTGGGTGGTCGAAGGGATAATGATGTCGGAAGACATCAACAATGAAGGTGGTATGTGGAACTGCAGTTTGTTTGTTGCAAGGCAGGCATGGGTTCCCAATGAAGTTACATGGAGAAATTCTCAGGCTGGAGTTGCGTGGGATGACTCATTCCCCGGTAATCAGATTCCATTTATCAAGGGGGGAGGAAACTACGATAGCTCTTTGTTCTCAGCAGGGTTGTTGCCGGTGGATACTACTTGGGTTACATTTGATGTGACACCCGCAGTAAAGTCATTCATAAAAAATCCGAGTAAAAACTTTGGCTTCATACTTAAGGATATGGAAACACAGAGGGGATATTCCTACGCTTCCTCCAAAAATGCCGACATAGCAAAGCGCCCGAAGCTATCACTGAAATACGAAACCACAGAAATTATTCCCGCCAAAGCATCAAGCGGAGCAGGAATAAAGTTCGAGGCAATCAATGGCGGAATCAGATTGACATTTCCGCATTATGGCCGGTATTCGGCAAAGATTCACGATGCGAAAGGTCGTCTGCTTGCGGCACTTTCCGGAAATGGATCGAGTGCGTCGCTGTCCGGAATCGGTGGTATTGTATTTATATCATCGGAATTTGAAGGGCGTTTGGATACGAGGTCTCTTGTAATTTCACGTTGATGGCTAATTGGTTGAAACACCCGCCTTAAAATCACAAGGCGAGTGTTTCAACCTTGGTTCGGGTCTGACTAATCCGCAAAAAATATTCTGGTCACTTGAGTGAACGCAAATTGTTCTCGTCAAATATTACACCCACCATACTACGAATTTTATGCGTATATTATCTCCAGACAGTCACTTCTGAATGAACGATGGCATCGCATAATGTCAAGAAGGTGGCGGAACGCGATGTCTAAATGGAAGAATTCATGGAAATGACTGCTGTTTTGAGTGTGCTTATCTGTGAAAAAGCGGAAATTTGCTAAATCAGTCACAAAAAAAGCATACTTGAGCTTTGAATGCTTATATTTTGTAAAACGTGCGGACTTTTAGGCCGCTTACTTTTAGAAATATTTTTTGTAGCGGAGGTTATATGAAAATCGGATTGAAACTGATGGCTGCGGCTGCGGTTGCCTCGATTAGTGTGGCACCGTCTTTTGCGGCGACCGTCAATGCGGTGTACCAGCAGGGTGTGAACGGCTATCTTGGCTGTTCAGATGCGATGCTCTCGCATGCCGGTCCGGATACGCTTGAGCCAAAGGTGAATTTCAAGGATTCTTCGATCTACTACATGCGCGATTGTCTCACCTGAGGAGATCTTTACGCGCAGGGCGCGATTCGATTTGATCTTTCGGGTATGAGTGGTTGTACGAGTGTCAACAGTGCGACATTGCAGTTGTATCACGTCATTGGGCCGATGTGGACGCGGGGTGGATTTATGACAGAGGATGCGACGGACGAGGGTGGAAACTGGAACTGTTCGCTGTTTGTAGCGACCAAGTCATGGAACAAAGACGAGGTTACATGGAACGATGCTCAGGCTGGCGTGGCATGGGCAGATACGTATGCTGTTAAGGGAGCGTATTCGGTTCCGGTTCTTGGTGGTGGCGATCATAATTCGACACCGGTGTACCTTGGACCACTTCCTGCGGACAGTAGCTGGATAACTGTAGATGTAACTTCGGCCGTGGAGTATTTTGTCCAGAATCCTGACGTGAATTTCGGGATGATTATCAAAGATGCTTTGACTCAGAAAGGCTACTTCTACGCTTCAAGCAAATATGCCGATTCAACGAAGAGACCTAAGCTTACTTTATCGTACGAATCAACTGGTATCATTCCAGTTGCAAAATCTGGGATGACAGGTGTAAGCATCGAGTCTCTGCCGGGTATGTTCAGGATGTCGTTCCCGCATGTAGGGAAATATATTGCCGAACTTCATGATGCTAAAGGCAGAATGATTGCGACTACATCCGGTATCGGCGGATCGGCGGAGCTTTCTGGTTTTGGCAAGGCAAATGGCGTGGCGTTTCTTACACTTCAGTTTGAGGGGCGATCTGCCACCCGTTCTGTAATGATGGTTCATTGATTGAAACTAAAAGGGGCAGTCAATCTGCCCCTTTCTGCAAAGACTTAGTTCAGGGAGTTTGATATGAAAAGAATTTTAATTATTGCAGCCGTAGTGGCTTTGCCACTTGTTATTGCGGCTGGAACCAAGCCGAAAGGCCCGATTTATCCATACGTGCTTGATCCTTCGACCTGTACCTACACCGATGGATGCCGTGCGTGTCTTGACATCTGTAAGAATAACTCGATTTCCGAGGCCAAGGTAAAGGGTAAAACCATTCTGGTTATTGATCCTGCCAAGTGTCAGGGTGAAGGCGATTGCTTCAGTGTGTGTCCGGCGGGTTCATTGAGCAAATCGAAGACCGTCGCGCCTGCTCCTGCGGCTGGAGACAAGGCTGCTGCGAAGCCTGCCACAGAGGATAAAGCTCCCGCGAAATGAAGAAATCCAGATCATTACATTTGTTTTGTTGCTTGCTCGTTCCGGCAATCGTATCAATTTTCTTTGTGGCATGTTCCGACAGTTTGAACCGTGGGCCTTTCGTTCCGGCGGCTATTGGTGCCGATGTTCCGGCAACTGACAGCTTATCTCATGCAGCTTGGATTTATGGCGGAAACGTCGGGGCTAACGAGATCAAGGTTCAGTACTCATTTATAGACGATAAGACACTTGATCTGAAAATCGGTATTCGTACCGTAGCCACTCCAGCTTTTCTTTCTTACAACAATGTAACCGCAGCACCTTATCCGGCGCGACCCGAAAGTGTAAACGAGACAAGTTTCGGCGGCTTGCTTCCCGACTCTGCCTATATTGTTGTTATGCAGGCTTACAGGCAGTCTATGCTTATTGATTCTGTTTTCGATACCGTATGGACAAAGGCACAATGAAAATTTTGTCATTCAAAAAAGCTGTTTACATAGCCCTTGCCGCTGCTGCGCTGTCGGTTTCGGCGGTGGCTGTTACTGCGGCGAAGGTGGTGCCGCATATCTCCGAATCCCGCTGTTCTGGCTGTGGTGATTGCATCAGAATCTGTCCGCCCAAGGCGAATTCGATTACTCTCGTTCACGGCAAGGCGGTTATCGATCCTGTTACCTGCATCAGCTGCCGCAAGTGCATCTACGTGTGTTCATACGGTGCGTGCAAATGAAGTCATTTTCCCGTTTGACAATAGTGTTGGTTTTCATGTGCGGGCTTGCGGTTTCTTGCAAGTTCGGTGCGCCTACGCAGGGCGCGACGCTTTCGGTTAACAGCAGCTCGTGCAAAGGCTGCGGCAAATGTGTGGTTGTTTGCAACGCTGATGCAATTTCGCTTATAGACGGCAAGGCCGTGATCGATCCGACCAAGTGTATCAAGTGCGGTAAGTGTGTCAGTGCCTGTCCATACGATGCGGTGTGGTGAAAAAATGAAAATATCGAAATTACTTTTTGTAATATTTGCGGCTCTTCCGGCTATCGCCGAGCAGAATGCAGGGATCACGGCCGGTTGGATCAGTGCCGGTGACGGTTCTGGTCATGGCGGATTTGTGAACGCGGCTACTTTTGCGAATGTCCACGGCAGACTTGAAGCTGAACTATTCAAAAAAGATTCAACCTGGGTCGATTCGTCCAAAGGTGATTCCGGCACAACGATGACAGTTCCCTTGCCGGGCACGGTGTTTTTCGATCTGAATCCATCGGCAGATTTCCAGTTTCCTCTCACGAAAGTTCTGATCGGTGGAGTTACGCGTCCCGATGTGATTCATGTTCCAGCTTCGATTTCGCTCAGGTCCCGCAAGGGGTTTACCGCGAGAGTCGAAGGCTTCGCAGAATTTCTGCAAAAGGCGAAAGACGTTTCTCTTGGTAACGACACTGCCGACAACTCGAGCTATTTCTTTGGCGAACGTCTTCTTCCGCATAGGATTGTCGGTGTAAATTTAGCTGGCATCATGCAGAAGAACCGCGTTGATATTTCGATCTTTTCGCAGCTGACAAGGCTGCGTTTCGATTGTCTCTCACGCAACCCAGACGATCCTGCGCCGGTTACAAATCTTCATGACGATGATCTGTGGTTTTTCGGTGACGGGGCATTCCGGATTATCGGGCACAAGCTTTTCGTGGCGGCTGGCGGTGTTGTGAAGGACGATTTCAATCAGTGGACAGGCTACAACTTGGCCAACGTTCACGGTGGAATCGGAACCGACATGCAGGTGGCGCGCGGGAATGTGATGCTTTCCGGCAATTTGGGCGGCCGCTACATCATGTCGTCCGAAATGGATCAGAAGGGTTTTCAGACCGGCGCAGTTTCGACTTTGAATTTCCGTGGCATACTCGTTCCTCTGCCGATGTTCTACATCAAGGGCGATGCCATGATCGAGGCTGGAAGCATTTCAACCAAGCAGGCGTATCTCGTTTCCGTCAAGAAGGTGAAAAAGAAATTCGCGATTGAAGGCGGATATTATGTTACCTCCGGAACGCTGTTTCCGCGCATGGATGCCTTTGCGCGAAGCAGTATTGGCATTGGAAAACATCTGTCGGTCGAGCCGTCGGTGAGAAATTATTGGGATTATCAGATGACATCAGGCAAATACGAATATTCGCGCTTTGACGGCGCGCTCGATCTGAAGTTGATGCCGCACGCTGGTGCTGCTGTTTTCAACAATATGACGATCGCCGGCGGAGCAGCCTACCGCTGGTATCCCGCACCGCCGTCCTCGCAGTCGGTTGTTGACTGGAAAGCTCCTTCTCTCGAGTTTTCCATTGGTGTAGAAACATGGATCTGATCTGGTCGCATCTGGTTCGCGGATTGTTGCTTGGTCTTTCACTTGGTGGCACCTGTCTTCTTACCTGCGGGCCGGTTTATGCGCCGTACCTGATGATGCGGAAGATCAATCCGACAAAAAGCATTCTCTCGATTCTCGAAATTTCCTTAGGGCGACTGATCGCTTATGCAGCAATCGGGGCACTGCTTGGCTGGCTCGGTCTACAGA
This sequence comes from uncultured Fibrobacterota bacterium, assembly GCA_903862805.1. GTDB lineage: Bacteria > Fibrobacterota > Chitinivibrionia > Chitinivibrionales > CAIOZP01 > CAIOZP01. Next base: position 2,847 of record CAIOZP010000304.1, on the reverse strand, counting down.
TCGCACCGGAACATAAGCTTTTAGTGACGGCTATCGGATATATGCTCGTAACGGTCATGCTTTTTGTTTCGGCTTTTCGGCAGAACCGGCGCGATAAAGGTTGCGCAGTTTCCAAGATGACCGGCTTCGCTGATCGTCCGTTCATTGTCGGACTCGTTACCGGAATAAATCTTTGTCCGCCCTTCCTTGGCGTTGTCGTTGACGCGGTTGATATTTCTGGGCCTGTTGCCGGTATACTTGTTTTTGTCGCCTTTTTTGTCGGATCAAGTATCTGGCTTCTTCCTGTAATAATTTTTGGGATCATGAGCAACAAGACCTTCATGCGCCGTGTTGCGCTTTGGGGATCAGTTGTTGTCGGTATCTGGTTCGCGGCTCAATCTGCAAAGTCGGCGGTAGATTTCTATGAGTCACTGTCCGCCCAGAAGGCCGCCGCATCCGACACGCGACCTGTGGTCAATCTGCTTGAAGGCAAAGAAAACTTTGTTCTTTCCGACGACAGTTCTTCAGTCATGCCGCTGATTGCGGCGCTTCGTCAGCATCAGAATGGAAAAGGCGAGACGCGCTGTGCGGGTAGCCTCGAATCGGTTCCGCAAAATGCCTACGTATTTGTTTCGAGCGATTGGGACAGTAAACATCCTACTGCCGACAGCACTTACAAGAAGGGTGGGCGTTTCGCCGTGATACTGCCGGTACCAACAGCCAAGGTCGATTCGGCATACGCCGTAAAGATTGTTACATTTTTTGCCGAGTTTTATTTCCGCTCAGACCGTAATGGATCGATGTTTCGAATGAAAGCCATGCCGTCTTCCGGGGAAATACTTCCGTAGGAGAGAAGATGCTTCGCCGTTTCAGAATTGCCTCCCAGACGATCTTGTTTTTGATGTTCCTCGTGGTGCTTGCCGGTTATGGCAGACTCTGGCACGAAGGCCATGTCTCGCCACTTGCATGGTTCATGCGGCTTGAACCCTTCACCGCCGTAATTACTTCGATAGCGGCCCGAACATTTGTTGTCGGTGCTGTGACGCTTGCCGGTGGTATGATCCTGCTGACCATTCTATTCGGCCGGTTTTTCTGTAGCTGGATCTGTCCGCTCGGAACACTTGTCGATGCTGTTGACGCGGTTGTCCGTGCCGGTAGAAAAATAAAACCGCCATTTCGCTTGCCGCTCACTTTGCATCGCACGAAATATCTAATTCTTTTTGCAATGATTGTTCTTGCCTCCGCCGGAATGATCTTCCCGCTGTTCATGGATCCGATGCTGATTTCGGTGCGCTTCGCAACTCTGCTTGCAAGACCCGAAGCCATGAGTGCTGCCGCACTAATTCCGGGTGCTGTCGGTAAAATCTATGCCAAGAATACCTGGGTTCTCAACGGTGCCATTGGCGGGGTTTTCGGAACGCTTTTGCTCTTGATTGCTGTATTCGCAGGGACTTTTCTCGATCGCCGGTTCTGGTGTCAGTACATCTGCCCGTCGGGAGCGTTTCTTGGGCTGCTCAGCCGATTCTCTTTTGTCAAGCGCATAACAACCTGCGGCCGCGAAGGCGGAGGTTGTGGAGTTTGTACTTCGGTTCATTGTCCGACAAGGGCGATTCCTTCCGGTGATTTCACAAGAATCGTCAAAGCCGAATGCATTCTGTGCGGCAACTGCACCGCCGATAAACGCAAGTGTGGGCGGTTCACTCTTGCACTTCCGCATAAGATCAAGGTCGATAATCCCGATCTGCGCAAGCGTCACGCGCTGCTGGGACTTGCAGGCGGACTTGCGCTGATGCCCGCACTTCTGCGTCCGGCACCAATCAGGCAGATTGCCGAGCCAGGGCCGGTCAGACCGCCGGGCGCTGTCGACGAAGATCTGTTCCTCGAGCGCTGCCTCACGTGCCAGGCATGTGTGGGCGCGTGTCCGAACAGCGCGTTGCATCCGGTGCCATTGTCTGAAGGATTGAAAAACTGGAACACTCCGCAGATTGTAGGTCGACTTGGCTACTGTCTGCCGGAGTGTACGCGGTGCAGTTCTGCATGTCCGACCGGTGCGCTTGAACCGATTGTCGTAGCCGACAAGAAAAAAGCAAAGGTCGGTGTTGCCGTGGTCGAACGCGGTCGCTGCCGTTCATGGAACTGCGAGCGCACCTGCACTGTCTGTATCGACAACTGTCCGTATGAGGCATTAGATTCGGTTCAGCATACCGATGCCGCTGGCGAATCCTATGATTCTCCAGTTGTCAATCGTGTGAAATGTGTCGGCTGCGGAGCGTGTGAATTCCAGTGTCCGGTCAACGGAGACAAAGCGATAAGAATCTACGGAATCAAACGTCCGCCAAAGCGGAAGCCGCTTGCAAAAAAGTAATGAGTAGTTGGAGGTCGATATGAATCAGTTTACCCGCAGAATGCTTTTGATCGCCGGTGGTGCCGTGCTGTTCACCGTATTTTATTCTTGTTCAAATTTGATTGGGAATAAAGCGACAGGTGGGAAGGGTGCTCCGGCGAGTGTGGGTTCAATTTCGGTGTTTGAAGGACGTTTAGATACGACCGTCTGGCCCTTTGCAGAGGCAATGATAGCGGCGAACATAGACAGTGAACCAATCAAGCATTATGATACGGTATGCCGGGGATTTACTGTGAAATTCCCAGTGGTCGAAGGAGCCGATGGCTATGAAATCCGTATCTTTTCATCTCCAGTAACTGCTGATAACTGGAGTCAGGCGACAAAAGTTTCCTATAAGATAATCTCTGATACCAATGGAACTATCACAGCAAATATCAGATTTCTTCCGGAAATCAATTGGAATAATTGCACCGGTTGCGGAAGGTGTACGGAATTGCGGGCACCTGCAGTTCACCAAGCGTACT
>CAIOZP010000303.1 GCA_903862805.1 uncultured Fibrobacterota bacterium | reverse complement strand
AGCGGGTAATAGACCATCGGTTTATCGTAGATCGGAATGAGCTGCTTGCTCACCGTAATAGTCGCCGGATATAGTCGCGTGCCGGATCCTCCGGCTAAAATGATGCCTTTCATTTATTCTCTTTCTGTAAATGTAAACGGTGAAGAAAAGTCGGCGAGGCGTGGATGATGCTTGTCTTTTTCCGACAGGATCGGCTCCGTTACCGGCCATGAAATATTTAAATCCGGATCGTTCCACAGAATGCCGCCCTCAGCCGGAGGCTCGTAAAAACGGTCGTTCTTGTAATGAAATTCGACATCCGCCGTGAGCGAACAAAAACCATGAGCAAATCCCTGCGGCACCCAGAGCATCGCAAAATTTTCTGCAGAAAGTTCAAAGCCTTCCCACTTGCCAAAACTTGGCGAACCAATGCGCAGATCAAGCACCACATCGTAAACGGCGCCGCGAGTGACACGCACCAGTTTGGTTTGTGTGTGTGGCTGGATCTGAAAATGCAGACCGCGCAAAACGCCCTTCTGCGACGAATACGAATGATTATCCTGCACAAATCTCGCGGTCAATCCGTGCGCAGCAAAATCTTTTTCGGAGTACGACTCGACAAAGAATCCGCGATGATCTCCAAAGACTTTGGGTTGAATCAATTTGACATCTGCGAGGGTGGTGTCTTTTACTGTTATTGGCATTAGCGTAATCCCATTGCAAAAATTTGCGAATACGAAACCTTGTCAAACGACAGAACAACTTTCAATGCCACACAAATCGAATCAGCAATATTCTCTCTTGTCAATCCACGAACCACTTCCCCAAAGCGCAACATTTCTCGCCTGAAAGATCGCCTGGCCGATGTAGAAACTGATAGGTCGATCAGTTCAATAGCTCTCATCAAGGCATCTGTTTTCAATTCTGTTTGATTTTTTTCGCAAGCTCTTCTGGCGCGGTTCAGTTCATTGGCAATCATCAGAATTTGCCGTGTTGTGCCGTACAATGCCCACTTTTCGACAGTCATTGATTTATGAAGCATTGGTGCTCCGCAAAATCAGAGACTCGACTATTTCCTTAATTTTAGAGCGAATTTCTACGGATTCAACTTCCATGGAATTATTGCCTACAGAAGGTCGGATATTTATCAGGGAGGTGTACTCAATATAGGCATCATCAAGTTCTTCAGGATAAATATTGGCGCCCCAAACATCTTCCTGCTTTGATCCAGCTTCAAGAAGAATCTCCTCAAGATCTGCGTGCATTTCGGCATCTGCGGCGATGATTTTTCTCTCAATGTCAATATCGATTTTCACCATGCGATCGAAGGTCGAATAACATGTGGATCGAAATTCATCAAGAGAGATTGGTGAATCAATAAGACGCATATTAAATTTTCGCTTTGTTCTGCAACGGCCGCCACCACGACTCGTTGTCAAGATACCACTTCACGGTAAGTTCGATTCCCTGTTCAAAAGTTACCGATGGTCGCCAGCCGAGTTCGCGTTCGATCTTGCCGGCGTCTATCGCGTAGCGGCGGTCGTGGCCGAGGCGATCGGCGACATATGTGATCAGCGATTCCGGTTTGCCAAGAAGCGACAGAACTTTTTTCACGATGTCGATGTTCTGCCATTCGTTGTGGCCGCCAACATTATAGACCTCGCCGATTTTCCCTTTGCGAAGAACAGTGTCGATCGCGCGGCAATGATCTAATACATAGAGCCAGTCACGGACATTTTTGCCGTCGCCATAGACCGGCAGCGACTTGTTGTCGAGGGCGTTGGCGATCATCAGCGGAATAAGTTTTTCGGGGAAATGATACGGGCCGTAGTTGTTGGAACAGCGCGTGATCAGCGCCGGAAAACCGAAGGTCTCGACGTATGCGCGTACCATCAGATCGCTTCCGGTTTTGCTTGCCGAGTAGGGGCTGTTCGGCGACAGCGGAGTTTCTTCGGTGAAGAATCCTGTTGCTCCGAGGGAACCGTAAACTTCGTCGGTTGACACATGCAAAAAACGTTTGCTCTCGAATTTTCCAGCCCATGCGTTTCGCGCCGCGTCAAGCAGAACCTGTGTGCCCAGAACATTGGTAATCACGAAAATTTCGGGGCCGGTAATGCTACGGTCAACGTGCGACTCGGCGGCAAAGTGAACAACTGCGTCGATGTCGTACTTTGCAAAAATCTTCTGCACGGCGACCTTGTCGGCGATGTCGGCATGTTCGAAAATGTAGCGCGGATTGGTTACGAACTCGGCGAGGTTTTCCGGGTTGCCGGCGTAGGTCAGTTTGTCGAGATTTACTATCGTAAGATCGCTGTAATCATTCATCATCATGCGGACGAAATTGCTGCCGATAAATCCACAGCCGCCGGTCGTAAGAATCGTTTTCATCTAAAGCCTTTCGGTCGGTTAGTTCTGATTTGATCAGCGCAAAATAATTCAGGCTTGATAATTCTTACAATTTCCAGACGAACTATCTGGTTACAGCATTACCTCAGTTTGAGAAACCGACCAATCTCGTTCGATAGCGCTTTGCAAGCATCAGGAAGAGTAGCGGTCTTTTTCTCCATTGCCGCACTCTGCAAAATGGATGCCGCCTTTCTGATGGATTCGGCGCTCATGTTCGCCGCCGTGCCTTTTAGCTTATGAGAAAGATGATATAGCCCGTCGATGTCGTCAGCTTCAAGGAAAGCATCCATGCGTTCGATGATACCGGATAATGATCCGAGGAAATCTTTCAAAACTTCGGCGACCAATTCCTCGTCGCCTCCCACTCGGTTCAGAAGTTCCTGTCTGTCCCAGACCGTTTTATCGCACATGTAAACTTTCCTTCGCGGTTTGTTGTTATGGCTGTTTTATGTGGTACCTGCATGACACCACTTGCGAACAATGTCTGCAATTATTTCAGGATTGATCGGCTTCGTCGCGTAATCGTTCATGCCGGAGTCGAGACATTTCTGACGATCGCCGCTGACCGCCATCGCAGTCATTGCGACAATGACAGACTTCGCCGATGCTTCTCCGGCATCACCGTTTCGTATGCGCCGTGTAGCTTCGAAGCCGTCAACTTCGGGCATCTGACAATCCATGAAAACTATGTCGTAAGTCTTGCGCGACATAAGAGCTATAGCTTCCTCTCCGCCTCCGGCGATGTCGATCTTTTTGCAACCGAGCCTTTTTACTACCGCCGAACCTATGCGCAGGTTGATCGTGTTGTCATCGACTATGAGCACCTCAAGATCATCATAACTAAGCGAAGAGGATTCTTCGGCAAGCCCTTCACGATCGGCGGGCT
>CAIOZP010000302.1 GCA_903862805.1 uncultured Fibrobacterota bacterium | reverse complement strand
TGGTGAAAAGCTTGTCGGCATAGCGCGTTCTGTCACGGACTTTGAGTATTGCTGCTATCTTTCAGATATTGCCGTTGACGAAGAGTATCAAAAAACAGGGGTCGGGAAAGCGTTGATTAAGCTAACCCAATCTATGCTGGGCAGCAAAGCGAAGCTTATTCTTTTATCTGTGCCAAAGCGGAAGCATACTATCCAAAAATAGATTTTGATGCGCATTGTTCAGCTTGGATTGTGCCTGCGCAAAAAAAATATGAACTGTCAGTGAACATATTGTATAGCATTGAAAAATAGTGGCGAGTAATGGTGAATAGTATTTTGATAATACAGGGGTTAATGCGATTGTATTAGCATTTGAATCGGTGACTTAGTCCGATTAGAAACGTCCTGCTTAATCGTCACTTCCGGAACGGTCGTAACTCACCATGTGCCAAATTGCTTCTTCCACCGCTGAAACTCACCATCGAGAGATTTTCGTCACGGCAGATGTCCTGAATACTCTTCTCGTCCCGATACGCTTCCCGAAAAATGCGAATTTTATCTTCCAACGTATACTGTTTACCATTCCTCATCTGGTTCTTTCGTTGCGGCCCGGACCGACAGACATCAGGTGGCCCGGAAAAGTGAGGCCACGTCAAATCAAGGCAGGTTTGGGTCATGCCAGCTTGCGATAGGCACGCGGAGTCTTATGAAAACGAAGGCGAAACAAGGTCGCAAAGTATTGACTGGAATTGAACCCGTTCTCAAATGCAATGTCCGTGACCGACTTCTTCGGATCTTCCCGCAATTGCTGGGCCGCACGATTCAACCGACATTGATTCAAATATTCCATCGGGCCGGTGTTGACCAGTTCGCGGCAGTATTTGGAAAAGCTAGTGATACCCATGCCACAATGTTTGGCCAGCGTTTCCAGCGTCCAGGGTTCGGAGCTATTGGCGCGGTTTTCATTCAAATCGCGGAGGAACAGTTCCACGGTCCGGCGGCGCGAGGTCAGTTCCGGGTTCTGGTGTTTTATTTGTTGGTTGAGCGCGGTAAGGATGCCGAGCAATAGCTGGTTCAGCAACGTGATCATCCTCGATTCGATGTGTGGTTCATTCCACTTCATCACGTCATCCGACAACCCGCGAAATGCGGCGGCAATTTCTGGCGAGGAATTCCAGACAGGATTTTCATTATGCCGTAGTTTACGCGTCAGTTCCGCCTTGTCTTCATCAGTCAGCATCAGCCAGCGTGGCCAGCGCCAGCCCTGATTCGGATGGCGGACGCCCACGTCGAGGATTAGCCAGTGCAGTTTACCGGGACCGATGTTGGGGCCGCCAAGTTTGTGCAACTGCCACGGTCGCGTAATGGTGAAGTGGCCGGCGTGAAGCTCATATTTTTTTGCCTCCACGGAAAAGGCCATCGCACCGGTTTCGAGAAAAGTGATTTCAATACCTTCGTTGCGATGAGGTTCAAGCCCCCAGTCTTGGGCGCCGGTGCCGTTCCAAAAGCCGATGCTCGTGATACCCGGCAACTGGTTCGGCTGCATCAGAACACCGGGATAATGGCCTTTGGAAAGAGCATGAAGTGTCAACTTACCGTTGCGCATTGCCGCCGACTGCGGCTCGCAGGTATCTATTTCAAAACGGGATTTTCGTCCCCGGTAAATGGGTGT
>CAIOZP010000301.1 GCA_903862805.1 uncultured Fibrobacterota bacterium | reverse complement strand
CGGAGGCAGGACGAACAGATGGTTCATCTCAGCGCTCGTTCGTGATATGCTTTCCATACAAGAGGAACTTTGGGATCATCGTTATTTCGGAAAATATCACCAACGATTCTCTTGCTTTCCCTGCTTCTATGCTCAGGATGCATGACGAAACAGCTCAATGCTGTGAACGGTCAGCTCGATCTGCGTGGCTACGACTTTTCAAAGAATCCTTCGGTTGAACTCAGCGGGGATTGGGAAATCTATTGGAAGCAATTTGTTCCGCCAGAGAACTTCCGACATGGTGAATCAAGTTCCGGATCATTCTCGCTGATAAACGTTCCTTCCCCTTGGGGAACCAGATCTCTGGATGGCAGCCGTCATGTCTTTGGCTTTTCCACATATCATCTTCGTCTGCTGGTAAATTCTGCCAAATTCCATTCGCTTTCGTTCATGTGCAAGGAACAAAACAGCGCATACTCCCTATGGGCCAACGGGAAAGCCGTAATCTCGGCAGGAAAGCCCGACACTAACACGGCCGGTGAGATTGCATCGTTCCATATTGCCAACACAGAGATCCCGATAATGAGCGACACAATAGATCTGGTGATGCATCTCTCCAATTATCATATTGATAATGGAGGCTTTGCCAATCCCCTGATAATAGGAAGTAAAGACAAGCTGAATCAGGCGTTCACGCTCTCTTTCATGTTACAGATGACCTCTTTGGGATTGATGTTAATATTCTTCCTGCAATTTGGGGCGGCATGGATCCGACGCCCACAATACCGATCATTTCTATATCTCGCCTTGTATGCTTTGTGCTGGAGTGTGGCGGTTTTCATGGAGAGCGCGGAACTGCGGCCAGTCAGCATACTTTTCCCGAGTTTCCCATTTGAGCTACTAAACAAGATCTACTTTTCGGCAATGGTGGGCTCACTGCCTTTCTCCTGCCTCTTTTGCGCTGTAATTTTCCCGTCGAGGATATTCGCCTGGACCAACAAGATTCTCATCACGATAACATTGTGCTTTGTTTTGCTGATCCTGACCACGTCAACTGCGACGTTTACGGTCGCTTTTCCATATTTCATCACAATTGTAGATCTATTTATCGCGACTATCGTGTATGCCGTTGCCAAGGCGATCAGAAAGAAACGCAGTGGAGCGGTGATTTACGCCATGGGCTTCGCGCTATTCTGTCTCGCCGGGCTGAACGACTCGCTCTACAATTCGGCCATAATACATACCCGTTTCATCTGTACTTACGGAGCCGTTTCCCTGCTTTTGGCCGCAGCCATCGTAGTTTCCAGAAATTACGCCGATACCTTCACCGCAAACGAGAAACTCCTTTCAGACCTTCATTCAAAGACGGACGAACTCGAGACACTGATGGCATGTGGAACCGCAAATGCAGGCAACGTGAAAAATATGGACAAAATAGAAAGCTATGTCACGGAGATGAAGGATCTGCTTTCACACGAACATGGTGATTTGTACACTTTGGGTGCTGATATAATGAAACAGGTTGTTTCATTATGGGAATCGGCCACAGGTGCGAGCAAAGCGGATTTCGCCAAGGAATCAGGGCTTTGGAGCGTCATGGCAGACAGAAACGGCTGGAGACGCACTGCAACCCTCGATAAATATCTCGACATCTCGAAAATACCTCGCAATCCGAAATGGAATCTGGTTTTTGAGTCCGCGGAATTCGTATTAAGGCATAAGATTGTAGCCCCTATGCATAAGCCGGAAATTGACATCCTTAAAAAGAAGATCGTAAGGCTGCGCAGTATCGTTTGATCGGCTTTATGGCACTACTACCCGAGGGTTGCCCAAAATCACGCCATCAGATAGATCACCATATAAATATTTGTGACAAGTTGCTGAACCATCTCTTTGAAAAGCACGGCGAGAATCGGCATGACAATAGCCAGCGACATTAGGCCGACCAGAATTTTCACAGGCATACCAACGTAGAAAACGTTCATCTGGGGCACGGTTCGCGCGAGAATGGCGAAGGCCAATGATGTGAGCGTAAGGATCACGAATACCGGTGCTGCGAATCTTAAGCCCAGCACGAACACGTCGCGAACCATTGTGGAAAAATGCGCCGACAGCGGCCCGAAGGGAATGTTCGCCTGCATAAGCGGAATCACCTCGAAGCTTTTCTGCGCCGCAAGTATCAGAAAGAAATGACCGTTGAGAACGAGGAACAGCAT
>CAIOZP010000300.1 GCA_903862805.1 uncultured Fibrobacterota bacterium | reverse complement strand
GGCGGGCCGATTGGTTTTAGTGGTATCGTGGGGCATTGCTCACAAAAAATAGAGCACTTTGTTAACAGAAGTGAACAGAAAAGAGTGTCTGGGTGTGACCTTTTTTTTGCCTTTATTGTGGAAATAAGTGAAATATTTGATACTTGTGTGCCAATCAGCCAAATTTGACGATTTATGCATTGATTATATTTCAAGCAAAGCACGAAAAAAATGGCTAAATTCAGATTTTAGCAGTGCGTCTGGAAATGCAATCACTACCTCCCCGGTTGCTTTTCAGAATCAAAGCGTAATTCAGAGGTGATCGGCTTTTTTAGCACTGTTGAGAAGTATTAGATAAGTATTAGATAAGTATAATGTTTTCAGGGGGGAATAGTGGGAAAACTAAGAATGGCGAGTGCCTGCATGCTTTTGCGGAGAATAGCTCTTATTTCTGTCGCGGCAGCACTTGTGTTGACGGAAGCTTCCTTCGCCGATGTTAGTGTTAGTGTGGGAGCAGATGCAAAATCGTTTACATTGACCAACACGACGCCGACTGCATATAGACTTGGTGGAGCGCGTTTCTATGATCATAGCAACGATTGGACGTCGGCGTCGGCTGTTTATGGAATGGCGGCTGGTTGGATTATGGCTCCTCAAACTGTAGGTGGTCGCCATGAGCAGAATTGCTACTACAACTCCACCGCCCCTGCTTGGGGAACCAAGCTTGCCCCCGGTGCGGCACTTCCTGTAACCAACGGAGATTCGTGGACTGATTCACCCTACCAAGACTGTTATGTCCTCCTTCGTACAGGTGCCCCTGGTGTCCCAGATGACCCGATTGATCCAGGGGCATTGACACTCACACAGTTGGACAGCGTTATGGCCGTGCCCGATTTTTACAGCGCCACATATAAGTACGATTATTATGACAGCCTTGGGGTCAATGGCGGTATCTATTCCGGTGGATTTCTTGACACTTGGCACAATGAGCGTGTTACTGGTGGAAAGGATGAAACACAGATACAGTTTGCCATTCCAGGAGCTGGTTTTACTGTTAGCGGAACTTCCGTAAATTTTCAACCAACCGGCATGGATTACTATTGGATGTCACTCGCCATGGCCCAGGAATATTTCCGTGTGGATATGCAGTGGATGGCTGCCCAAGGTGCTAAAGAAACCTTCATTGGCACAACCGAAGCTCCTTTGCCTACAAACCAAAATGGAGTTTACGGCTTCTGGCAGGTAGAAAACACTACAGGTGCCGATAGAGCACTGTCGTATCCGACCTACTTTCCAAAATATTCGTTGGCACTCGCGACAGCCGCGGATGTTACTACCCTGATGGCCAGCACCAATATTGATGATATGTTGAGTTACTATTGCCGCGGTACAGCGGGATTGACACCGGTAAATAGCGCACTCATCCTTAATGCGTGTGTTTTATCAATTCTGACACAGTACTTGAACTACGATATGTGTTCATATTGTACTGATATGTGCTGGAAAGAAGCGCTTGCCAACGAAAAAGACCCATACATGGGTGTTGGTTGCATGACCTGCATCTATAACATTGGCGATTACACGGAACTTCCGTTGGCGGTAGGGCTCTTTCACCCTGCCAATTATATCGCGAGCAGCAATACTGCTGCCCCCGGTGGCAGGTACCTGCTTGGAACCGGCAATAGCAACTATGTTTCGGATATTATTGATGTTGCTCAGGCCGAAATTGATGCCTCGCGACAATACGAAACTCAAGGTAGTAATCTTCAGCTTGTAGACTTCCAGATAACGGAACGCGAATTACAAGACATGTTCTTCGGGGATAATGGAACGGTTGCGACACAAGGCAATGGCGGATTAATGTTGCATTATTACGATCCTGCTGCCGGTAACTTTACTGCCACCAGACAACAGGTTTGGAACACTCTTGACGCAGCTTTCAATAAATTGAAGGGACATGCTCCAACGGCATCTGCAACCACAATAAGTTACCGATATGATTTCCTTGCGGTCCTGCGTACCGTAAAAGCTACATTCCCGTTTGTCCGGCAGGAGCCTGTTGCAGGGGATGCCTCATCCCTTATTCCGCAGAATTCCACCGGAGCTTTTGGCTCGTGCTCTGGCGGAGGTGCGTCCGACGAAGTTTATCCCTATATTTTCGTGTCCAACCCAGTTACCACCGACTCTAATTTTACAATCTTCGACACGACAACAGACAACGCTGCAGTCAAGGATGTAAAGTGGACACTCGACAGCTCGTGGACTTCCTCATGGAACGAAGCGAACTATGTCAGTGGAGCAGTAACAAACAAAATATTCAAGTTCACCGCAACAAAAGCCCAAGTACTTCTCTATCGCGACACTCTTCAAACCGGTGGACACTCCGTCTGGATTATGGTAACCGACAGTTCCGGCAACTCAACAATAACGAAAAAGCCGGTGCCTGTATTCAAATCCTCGCCGGTGTTGACCGCTGCGTCTGCGATAGATACAAATGGTGACGGTATTGCTGATATAATCCATGTGTTTGAAAACGCAGGCAGCAATCCAAGTCTCAAGGGTTATACTTCGCTTGTTTTCAGTTACACGACTAATCCACAGACATTGGATTCAACAAGGGCGGTCAATAATACCGTCAACATGATGACCGTCAATCCAACAATGGCTTTAACTACCGGAACCGGTCAGGGAACGATAACAATCACTTATGACACATCAGTGACACAGTTCCCTTTGACAGGAACAATCCTTGATAGCGTCGGCCCGGTACTCCGATCAGCAACGCTACTCGAAGGAACCGACACGCTGATCCTTGAGTTCTCCGAAACGCTCACCGGCCCCGTGACCGGAACCTTCATTCGCGACATCACCAAGAGTAACGATGCTTCCAACACAGCGATGGTTGCGGGCAGCGGAACTTATGCAGGCAAATACATTGTGATTCTTCCCGCAACCACGCCGATCGCTGGCGGTGACTCTATTAATTTGATTCCTTCCGGAGGTATCAAAGATGCCGTCGGGAATATTCCTGCGGTCAACAATCAGGTGTGATAGTCAAGGTGCGCGGCGGAAAAGATCCGACAATTGCAGGCGAGATCTTCGATGCAAATGGCGACGGTATCCCCGACAGTATCGTAGTTACGGTGACTGCCGGAGCTTCCGATGGCGCTTACACGGCCGACTCGTGTTCGAAAACCTATTACGCATGGCCAACGACAACGCCGCTTGTCTCTCTCGGATCATTTACAGTGTCGGGTTCGCAGCTTGTCGCCAGAAATGTCACTGGTATTTCACAGTTCCTGACGAGTGGAAACGGTGCGATAGCCGGTGTGTTCGGCAGTGCGAAAGATTCGATTTCCGGAGTTCTTGTTGACAAAATGGGACCGGTGATCATCTCGGCGCAGATGAAGGAAGTGATCGACACGACCAATCCCGATTCTGTGATCGTTAAATTCTCCGAAGGCGTGAGTGGCATTTCGGCCGCCAACATCAAATACCTCAATGTCAACGGTGTTGCGACAAACGTGCTTGGTGCAGTCGAACTCAACGGTGATCCGACCAAGTGGCTCTTCGTCTTTGCGGCAGGCACGGTTGTGCCCGATCAGGACAGCATGAACATCGCCGTCTCGGGCGGCATCGTTGATCTTGTCGGGAATATCCCGAATGTCAATAACCGCAAGGTTCTGGTGGTGACTCTTGAGGAGCCAAGAACGATCTCCCCCGACGGTAATCTCTACCTTGACGTAAACGCCGACGGTACGATGGACAGCATCACGCTGAGGTTCAGCGGTGCACCGCTCAAGGCGAGCAAAGTTGCGCAAATGACTTTCCATATTCCGTGGAAAACTTCGGCCGGTTCCGACACAACCTTTGACATAAAAGGTGCCGACATGACTGTTCCAGGCGGACTATCGGCGGTGATCGGTTGGAAGGTTCCGGCGGGTACAAAAATCGCGGCCTACAAGACTTCGCTTGACAGCGTAAAGCCTGCGACCTTCGACCAGCTCGACACAAACGGAAGCCCGATGACCGACACAATCAACATGCAAGACGGAATGGCTCCGGTTGTTGTGAGCGCGGAATATCTCGATCTCGCGACCGGAACCGACACCCTGTTTGTAACGCTTTCGGAAGTCGCGAAAGGCTCGCTTGACGGTACTCCGTTCGAGATCGGCCAGGGCGGAACATTTGTAGCGCCGACACTCAAGAGCCTGAGCAGCAACGGTGCCACCTACGCGTTTGCATTGACAAGCGGCAATGCTCCCAATACCGGCGATTCGATATACATCTCGACGGTTTTCGGGCTTTCCGATCTTGCGTCTGTCAAGCAGGACAATGCGAACAACATCCGTCAGCCGCTTAACATCGTGCGGCAGAGCGGATTCAGGTTCTGGTATGTTGACATTGGTCACAACGGCATTGCGCAGCCCGATGGGCTGATCGATTCGGTGAAGGTCGATTGCGGCACGGCAGTTCCGGCGGCTTTCGACAGCGCATTTGCGGCAGAACTCGTCAAAGTACTTCCGGTAGGTCGCGAGTTCAACGTGGGAGATGTGACATACCAGCCTAACGGATTCTCGGTTGCGGTTACTCAGAATGACGCAGTTCCGAAAACCGGTATTCTCGCTGGCGACACAATTGCGCTTGACAAACTGCTCGATGTCGGCGGAATGCGCATTACCCCGCAAACCGTTACCGCCGAAGACAGCCTCGCGCCGGTGATCGTATCTGCGAGCTACACTTACGGGCAGGCGACCGGCTTCGGTGTGACTCGCAAGGATCAGCTCACGGTTATATTCTCGGAGCCTGTGAACAAGGCAACGGTGACGGTGCCGGGCGATCTCTTCCAGTTCAAAACCGACAGCAGCGTGCTGTACTCGGCATCTGAATTGACATTGCTTTCGTCAAGCGGAGACACAGAGTTTACGTTTGACGATACATTGACTGGTGTTCGTCCATTCGTTGGTAATAATGACAGCATCGATCTTCGCGGAACCGTTGGCGTGAGCGACGCTCACGGGCTTGCGCAGAAGCTTAGTACGGTTTTCGTCCGGTTCCACTATGTAAGCGATTTCGCCCCCTTGTTCGAGGCAAAGGTATTCCCTGTACCGTACTCGCTCAGCGGAAGCAATAGTGCAGCGGTCGGGATGGATGACTTCAAAACCAAGTTCGAAGTGACCGGTTCGGATTGCGTTTACATGGTGTATCGTCCGTTCGGGCCAATTCCAGGGGCAATGAGTTTGAAGGGCGAGATGAAGATCTACGACGTTCTTGGGAATCTCGTTGCGACGGTAGAGTCGATGGATAGATCTAATAAATCGGGCTATAATAGTCCGACGAGTGCTAATAAGGATGTGCTAATCATTCCGTGGGATGGTATCAACAGCAATGGCCGTAAGGTCAGCGGCGGATCATACATCGGCATTGTCAATATCTACGACGCCGGCAAATCGATCAATATCGGCGATGCACACAGGCAGCGTATCGTAATCATGCACTGATAACTTCAGATTGATTGACAGATTCGAGCGGCCTGCTGGAGAAATCCGGCGGGCCGTTTTTAATTCTGAATCCCACATAAGCAGGCGAATCCAAGGCGACACAGAAGATTGCAAAAGATGTCGCGGGCTAATGCAAGATTCGGGTTAATTGCAAGTAATTCGGCTCTTTACGGAATCGAAGGTTCACTTTCTTTCCCGCCTGAAAAAAAACGATTGACAGGTTGAAGCGGTTAAATGATATTAAAAACGTGATTAAACTCGAAGAGGATGCCGCGAGATTGCGGATTCGGAAAGGAGCTGGTACCGCAGAGAAGTCCCCGATTACGGCGTGCGGTGCCGTTACGAGATTGAGAGAAGGGTTTTAATTTCCAAGAAACAGGAGTTTCAAAATGGTCAAGCTGATTAACAAAGGTTTCACGCTTGTTGAGTTGATGGTTGTGATTGTGATTATTGGTGTTCTTGCTGCGGTTGCAAGTCCGAAGTTCATGGCAGCTTCTGATAAAGCAAAAGCATCAGAGTTCCCGACAGTTCTGACACAGATTTCTACAAGTCAGGCAGCCTTTAAGGCAGAGTCCGGTGCCTTTAATAGCTCTGTTGATTCTCTTGGCAATGCTACGGATTCGGCGGAAATCCATAACAGCAAGTGGTTCACTTATTCTCTGTCTGGCGTATCGGCAACAGCTTTCACCGCAAAGGCTACGGTAAAAACGGTTTTCGGTGGATTGGCTTTGACAGATAACGCGACGATAGATCAGTCTGGCACAAAAACTGCAACTGCTCCACTTCTTGCACTTGTGAAGAATTGGAAGTAAGTTGAGTTTTAGTTTTTTTTCGGTTTTTAATTATTCTATGATTTTAAGGAGTTCCAAAATGGTTAAGCTGATTAACAAAGGTTTTACGCTTGTCGAGTTGATGGTTGTGATTGTGATTATTGGTGTTCTTGCTGCAGTAGCTATTCCAAAGTTTATGGCAGCATCAGACAAGGCGAAAGCGTCGGAGTTCCCGACAGTTCTGACACAGATTTCTACAAGTCAGGCAGCATTCAAGGCTGAAACGGGAGCTTTCAATAGCTCGGTTGATTCCCTTGGAAATGCTACAGATTCAGCGGAAATCCATAACAGCAAGTGGTTCTCATACACTTTGTCAGGAGTGTCATCTACGGCGTTTACTGGAACCGCAACTGTGAAAACGGTTTTCGGTGGACTTGCGCTGACAGACAACGCGACTATTAATGAGTCAGGTACTAAGACCGCAACCGCGCCGCTTCTTGCTCTTGTCAAGAACTGGAAGTAATCCCTCCGGATTTGCTTAGCGATCGTATAAGGCCCGTCGGCAGTTTGTTGGCGGGCCTTTTTCTGCCTTCGATGTTACTCTGAAATTGCCCCAAATTTCTATTGAGCGCAGACAAAGTCAGCTTTCGTCAGGGGGAGTTGGCCGGAATGTAGGGGGAGTTGGTGCATTTTATTTCACTACGAAACAGAAGTTGTCAGCGCTCTTGCCCCCGATTTTATGAACAGTTTGATATCGTCGGTATCATTCGGCACAAGTCAAGGAATATGCCTCGAAGTCCTAAATACTGATCATTCTCAAGGTCATCGCAAAATATGCTTACGCGTAACTGCGGTTTTTAGGATTATTTCGGCGTTTTTCTGGCGCGAAAAACCTTTCAAAAAAACTTTGACATCGAATAATGCCCTGTACTATATTTGTCAGGCTTTTTTCTAAAGATGGGCCGATGTAGCTCAGTTGGTAGAGCAGCTGATTTGTAATCAGCTGGTCGGGGGTTCGAGTCCCTTCGTCGGCTCCAGCTGAAACAAAGACCGGGCATGTGGCCGGTTTGACATAGATTCTGGGTAGGTGCCCGAGTGGTTAAAGGGGAAGGACTGTAAATCCTTTGGCTCACGCCTACGGTGGTTCGAAACCACCCCTGCCCATTTTCATGAACGAATGCGGATGTAGCTCAATTGGTAGAGCTCCACCCTTCCAAGGTGGTTGTTGAGAGTTCGAGTCTCTTCGTCCGCTTTTATAAATGTGTTTGCTGCCCAAATAGCTCAGTTGGTAGAGCACTTCCTTGGTAAGGAAGAGGTTCT
>CAIOZP010000299.1 GCA_903862805.1 uncultured Fibrobacterota bacterium | reverse complement strand
TTATTAAAAACCCTTACATTCCATGATGACCATCCGCCGGTCTGGTGCCAGACCATGATGCCATCAAAAGAATTGCAGTCGCATAATGCCTGATGAATCCGCTCAAATTCCTGTCCGGCAAAAAACGGGAACAGACCGAATCCTTCGTATTCACGCCGAGCTTGCAGTTCTACAATCTGGCGGTATTCTGTTTTGGCAAAAAGTGGATTCACCGCAAGTCCGCGAAAGAAATCGGCATCACTTGGCTTTCGTGAAATAATAAGGGACTTACCCGATATTCCATCGAGAGCTTCGCGCTGTGTCTCTTCATTCCAGATGAGATCGCCTATATGATAAGCGCCTAAAGTCCAAGTGCGAAGGATCAGCTTCCGGTTGAAATGTTCAAAAACAGGAATGAGCTCCGAGAGGAATCGGTTGCATTGACGGGCTGTTTTAAGAACTATGCGACTTGACAACTGGTCGTCAATATCCAGTCCGTCGGATTCGCCAATTCTTACGATGATTCCTTTGACGGCGCTGAAAGCGCTGAAAATTTTATATGCAGCAGCAGCTATGATATTTGCCGAATTGACTTCGGGATGAGGCTGCATTTTTTTTGCAAAAGGTGGCGGGCAAAAAATGACATCGGTGTTGATGAAGACGGCAAGGCCTCGTCGTTCGGCCATTTCAATAATTCTTTCATACAAGAGAAGCCAGCTTCGGATCAGGTTGCGAAGCGCTGTTCCATATTCGGGAAAATCGCAGATACGCGAGAGATCATCCAAGGATATCGCATTGTATCCGTCGGCTGCTAACCGCTCGAGATATGGTGGCATTTCATCAAGTACTCGTCTCTGGCAAACCGGATCAAGTACGCCGTTCCGTTCGAGTGCCGAAAATGGGATCTTGGACCAGTTGACTGTGCCGTCGATATTGGCCGCGATAAAAAAAGGTTCGGTACAGTCGGCGATATAATGTTTTGGCTCTTCCACAAAATCAAGATAGACATCAAATGTAAATATTTAATGAAGACAAGATTAGAATCGTGTTTTGAGATAAGATCGGCACTTTATGAAACAGGTGGAAAAGGAATGCACGGTATCACATTACCAGAAAGTGCATTACAACTGGATCATCCTGATTCACATCTTGCGAGCGCCGTGGACAAAAATCTTCACAGAAATCCTCCACGGCGGATGATTTGGAACAAAATGATCTGCGCAGATAAAACCTGAGCCGCTCGTAGTACAAAGCGGCTCAGAAACTCAAAAAACTGTCGGCTTCGATTGAGAAAGTGTAGCCGCCGTTTGGTTCCGGCAAACGCGAACCTTCAATATCTTTTTTTATCCATAAGTTTCAGATACAAATCTTCAACCTTTTTTCGCGCCCAGGGAGTTTTCCGAAGAAAAACAAGGCTCGACTTCACGCTGGGATCACTCGTAAAACAACGGATGTCGATGCGTCGCCCAAGTTCCTCGAATCCGAATTTATCGACCAGTACCGTCAGGATCATTTCAAGTGTAACACCATGCATCGGATCGCTATGCTGTATCGTCATTGGAATTCCTTTTTTGATCTGAAACGCTTCAAACTACATTTGGCCTTCATAAAGCACACAGTTCATACTGTTGCAGGCAGCCAAACCAGCCCCTACTTACCAGAGATACTGTCCAAATAATACGCAACCGGCCATCTTCCGCTGTTATCTACAAGTGAAACTATGCCCACCGAATCGGCGAGAGTCACCTGATCGAATCCGTGCAGAACCGGTGTCGTGTAGCTTAGTTCGAGTGTGCGTGAATAGTTTTTAGTACCAATGGTCTGAACGCCACGGCAGACATAACTGATGGTCTGCGAACCTGATGTAAATGATCCGTTGCTGCCGTTGAGCGATGCCGGAACGAATTCGATGAATCCACTCGAC
>CAIOZP010000298.1 GCA_903862805.1 uncultured Fibrobacterota bacterium | reverse complement strand
GATGCGTGGACAGGAGCAATCATCTGGTACACGACCGATGGCAGCGATCCGAGTGAATCGAATCATATCGTTTACAACGGTGCGATAAAGTTAGATAGCACGACAACGATCAAGGCCTATGCTTTGGCCGGCAATGCAATCACCGGCCCGGAAAGCACGTTTGCATACACGAGGATATTCCGCGTGGCAAGCGGAGTGTATGTGGATACCTCCGGAGACGGCGCGATAGACGGGCTGATAATGACACTGTCGAATGTACCGGCCGGACTGCCGACAAGCGTACGATGCGTCGATCCGTTTGATAGCAGCGATGTGGTGATTGCCAAAGGTAGCGACATCAGCTGGGTCGGTGGCGGGCCATCGAAACAGATTCGTGTACGACTAAACCCCGAGTTCTCGTTTGTCAACAAGACAGGATTTGCGGCTGGCACATTTGCATCTGTCAATTCGACTGGATATATACCCGGAAGCTTCATGGTGTCGGACAGCGTGGCACCAGTGATCGTGGGTGCGGAGTATCATCCGGGATCGATAACTGATGCCAATAGCCGGATGCGTGCATCCGATACACTGATAGTGAATTTTTCTGAAACCCTGCCGTCTGTAGACGGGAAAGGCAAGCCGGTAGTGATGCTTGTCGATGGGAAATACGATACGCTTCAACTTGCTACGATTAGCAGTACATCAGGTTCGTATGGAACGGTTGCCACGTACCTTGTAAATGTGGCAGACAAACCTTCATCGACGTGGTTTCCAAAGGATGGCGACAGTTTATGGATCAATGCATCGGCAGATATTGGAGATGCAAGCGAAGTTCTTCAACTCAATCCTGATAATCGCAAGGTATCGATGAAAGTCTTCCCTGTACCGTACCTTATTGTGTATAACTTCAACAATCCGTCTGGCTCAAACACCGTTATCCCGTCGGATCTGCGGGGGACTCCGGGAATTGACCGGGGCGCCTTTGCATTGATTGATTTCTCGATGGACATGGGCGATGCCATCAAAATCCTTCTGTCAAGCTTAAGATGCGAAATTTACGACCCGCTCGCAAACAAGGTGGCATCGACAGGCGATGGCAATGTCAAGGCATGGAAGCTTGAACCTACATCAAAAAATCCGACAACGCGCATTGTGGTGGCATGGAACTGCAGAAACTTAAACGGCAGGGATGTCTCTGGTGGAAGCTACAAGGTGTTCATTCGAACGAATGATATGCAAGGCACAGAAATAAAAGCTGATGGATTCTTTTGCGTGAAAACGAAGTGATGAATCGCCGTATGGTTGAGTGTGGTCTCATGGATATGACAAAGGAGAAACGAATCAATGAAACAAGAGTTTGAAAATATCTTCGACCAAACAGAATTCGGCAGTACCATGCAAAATTCCATTCGGATAACGTCAAAAATCATCTCTTTGATCTCCATGTCGATCATGATGAGCCATAGCCTTTTATTCGCTGCACGATCTTTTAGCAGGCTATAGGAGTTTGTAGTGTCAATTAACCCCAATGTCTTAGGCAACAATCGCGGAATTACCATACTCTATGTACTTGCTGCCCTTATTCTTGCTGTTGCGATAGGATCAGCATTAATGAAAATGGCCGCAGGTGAAGTGAATAGTTCAGGGGATTATGCCTCGATGCAGTCGGCTATGTTTGCGGCGAGAAGCGGGTTGCAGGCGGCAGAAGCCTATTGCATCGACAACCCAACCGCCGCTGCCACGATTTTTCAAAACTACCTCGATACGTCAAATCACAATGCCAATAAAAACTGTTTGTGTGGAACCCTGACGAATCCTTTGACCGTTACAGGAACACAGCAGAAATACTGTGTGCAGATTGTGGGCTTTGATCAGACCAACTTTATTGCGGCGTTGAAGTCTACGGGGTTTGGGAAGAATGGGAGTAGGAAGGAGATTACGGGGTATTATTTGTTGAATAATATTATTAATACGGCCGTGATCAATACCCCGAAGCAGGCACTGTACCTTGGTGGCGGAACCTCTGGTGGTGCTTCCGCATGCGCGCTTTATGTCAATGGATCAACATTCGCTCGTGTCCCCTGGAATAGCCCGGGCACTGCAAACACAAAATTCAGCTCAACAGGAGATTTCTGGTTGAGCGACAATGTTCCACCGGGAGGACCGACCGGAGCTGTGCCTCTTGACGGCACAGTGTTTAACGGAAGAGCGTATTTCGGACGCCCTGTGAATATCTGCGGCTCTAATTGGGGTAGTGGTGGCAGGTTTGGAGGGAAAACCTTCTTCAATAGCGATGTTAACATTTCATCCGACGTAGGAAATTGCATACCTTTGGCCGATTCTACATGGTTCAATGGAAATCTGAGCGGTGCAAACGACATCTCATCGAGGCATTTACATTGGCCAACAGGTGCCGGTCAAGTTTTTGGGCTAAGCAACAAAACTTACTCAAACGGGTTTCCTAAATCCCACAATTGGCCTTTTGTTTGGAATCCACCACTGACACCTCAAGGCACAACCCCATATGACCCGCTCGTCTGCCTCGGCATGTCTGCGCACACCGATCCGCCGGATGTCAATATGGATCTGTCGGCAGCTATGCCTTACAATTTCAACGTAAGCGGCTCAGCTTCGCTCGTAAGCATACGGAATCAGTATAACAGTACAACTACTTCCACCCGACTTAATGGAACATTTGCTGTTATGACATTCACTGGCAGTTGGAACAGCGACGCGACAGGAGGATCTGCCATTACAGGCAACTGCATTATAAGGATTACCGCACCGGGATCAAATACAAGCGGTAATTCAGCCGGTGCGCTTTGCAACGTTCCTGGAAGCGTCATTTTGCTATACATCGATATTGGTGCTGGCAATACTTACACTATCGATCTTGGAACATTCTACGGAATTATTTATGTAAACTCTGGTAACCCAATATTCAAAAACATGCCAAGTAGTGCAACAAACCTAAATGGGTGTTTCTATGCAGCTCCAGGTACTTGCCCAACTTTTGGTATAAATGGGGGCGGCACCGCAACATTTACATGGAATAGCGCTGTCGTAAACACAATTTCGACTCTGGGCGTTTTCGGAAGCAGTTCGGGCACAATCAACTGGACCAACTTCAGCGGACTAAGCCTGAAAGGTATCCATTACTGAGGGAACCATGCACAAAACTCGTTGCGCATCTTTCGACTGGAAATTTCACACTGCGGGTACTTTGTCGGCAATATCGCTTTGGGATATTACCTCCAAATTTCCATCAAACCCTGCATCAACGCCTTACGAATTAATCCTCAAGTCCTAACGCATAATCTGGGATAATCCAAAATTCCCGAGGAACTTTCATCTCGCCATACGGAAAATTCAAAATACCCGAGGAACTTTCGTCCCGCCATACGGATAATCCAAATACCCGAGGAACTTTCGTCCCGCCATACGGATAATTCAAAATACCCGAGGAACTTTCGTCTCGCCATACGGAAAATCCAAAAATCCCGAGCGTTTTTGGCCCCGCGCATCGGCGGACGCAAAAACTCTGGGGGAATGGATGGTGAACCGTGAGATTCACCATAAATTGCAGACAAAAATGCAGAAAAAAGACCTGATGTCCTGCGGATTTCGGGTCTATCGGTATCTTACCCATTCCGCCGGAGTTTTTCCGGTCGCTTCCTTGAATGCCTCGAAGAACGTTGCCTTTCGGACAAAACCGGCTTTGCTCGATATTTCGTCGAGGGTGCAGCCCTTGAATTCCGGTGAGTCAACCAGTTTTAAGAATTCTTCGACACGAAGTTCGTTTATAAGATGGCGGAAGGAAAGTTTGTAATAGTCTCCGATAATTCTTGAAACGTAAGTACGATTTGAGCGAAGCCGTAGCGAAAGCGATTCGACATCTATATCAGGATCGAGGAAAAGTTTTCCTTCGATGAGTACCTCGTGTAAACGCTGGGCAAGTTCAACCGGAGGTATGCCGGCACGCTTATCGTCCTTCGATAAATACTTGTCGCCTTTGTGTGTTGCCAAAACGGATTTCACGCAATTTGTGAGCACATCGGGTTCGATCGGTTTCAGAAGATAATCGGATGCTCCGGCAATTATGCAACGCACAGCAGTGGAGACATCGTTGGTGCCGGTGGTCATTACCACGGGAAACTTCGGACGGGCTTTTTTAATTTCTTCAAGTCCCGCGATGCCTGAAGTGCCTGGCATTGATATGTCGAGCAGGATAATACGGCATTGATGCGACAGGATGAAGGGCCGCGCTTCGTCGAATGTGGTGAAGGTATGCACCGGTTCGTAGCCTTTTAGCTCAAGTGCGAGTTTCAGGGCTGTCAGTGTCAGCTGCTCATCATCGATGATGACTAAAGGGTAGCCGATTCCATCGTTTTCAGGTTTCATTTGCGATTCTCCGTATTGGAAGATTTATTGTTACAGTTGTGCCG
>CAIOZP010000297.1 GCA_903862805.1 uncultured Fibrobacterota bacterium | reverse complement strand
TCCGTAAAGCGCTTCGTCCATGATTGTCGCACGATCAGCCAAAATACTCGGCCTTGTAATCGCATTCTGAAAATGCGCAATCGCCGATTCGCGGTCACCGTTTGCATCGCAAAGCCGCGCCGACGAAAGCTCCACAAGCCCGTCTTTGATTCCAGAAAGATTGACAGCGCGCGCCTCGTCGTTTCTGCCTGCTTTGACAAGCGCGACAAACAAACACGCAGTTGTGCGCGGTTCGGCCGGAGCCGCTGCTAAAAGCGTCGCGGCATCGTTCCATGCAGAGCGGTCAAAGGCGCTCATGCCGGCATCAAGCGGAGATACACCTCCGTATTTTGCAAGCATCGACGCAAGGCTGTTTACAGTTTCATTTTGTTTCTTTACATCATGCGAAACTTGTTTTTTGTTTGATGACTCTTTGGCAGAAGATTCCGGCAACGGCGTGGTGATTTTTGCAGACGAAGATCCGGACGTTGTCGCTGCACTTCCGACAGAAACATTCTTCGCTTCAACCGATGCAGGCGGGTTGGTAATTTCATGATGCACCGTTGCGACAACGTGCTTCTGATGAATCGATCCGCCGGACAAAGATCCCAAAGCAAAAAGAACTGCGACAAAAACCGCAACCGATCCCAGCACGATTCCGATCTGTTTGAGCTTGGATTTCGCTGCAACAATTTCATCGCCGCTTTCATTGAAGCTTTCTGGATCGTTTATAAAATCGCAAAGAACATCCTCCGGATTCCGACCGCCTGCCAATTTGCGAAAGATTTCATCAAGTGCATCGAGGAGTTCCTTTGAAGTAGCAAAGCGCTCGTCACGGTTGAAGTGCAGACAGCGTTCGACAAGATCGGCGAGCTGTGCATCGAACAGTGGTCGGTGATCACGAAGTGAGGTGTAAGTTCCGGTTGACTTGTTGCGCATAACGGCGGTGATCGCGTTGTCGGGGAACGTTCGTTCGCCGCTTGCAAGTTCATACATGATTGCGCCGAAGGAATAGATGTCGCTTCGCGCATCAATGTCGAGTCCGTCGATCTGTTCGGGCGAAAGATAATGAAGTGTTCCGACAATTTTTCCGTGTGCCGTGTGCAAACCCGCCTGCGTCGGCCGCGCGATACCGAAATCCATCAGTTTAACGACGCCGTTTTTTGTGATCATCACATTGGCGGGTTTAAGGTCGCGGTGAATTACACCGGTGTATGTTTTCCCATAAAGCTGGAATTCGCGAATATGTGCGTAAGAAAGTGCGCGGCAGACAAGCACGCCAATGGCCGCGCACACTGATGCCGGAAGTCGTCCATGCCGCTTGACAAATGCTTCAAGCGTATCGCCGTCGATAAGTTCCATTTCTATGTAGGGAAGCTTGTTCCATTCGTCAACACTGTAAATCTCGACAATATTCGGATGCCGCAGTTTTGCGGTGATCTTCGCCTCGGTTTCAAAACGTTCCTGCGATTGCGCACGATCTGATGGAACCAACAATTTTATCGCACGATGAATTTCAAGCCGCTCGTTCCAGATCCGATAGACCCGTGCCATACCGCCTGTGCCGAGAAGGCCGTCGATCACTCCGCTACCGATCGCTATGCGCTCAGTTCCATCCGGCATATCCACCGGAAAGTCCTCGTCCACTTCGATCAATGTATCGGCACCAGGTTTACTCATCACACATTCCAAACTGTCGAGTTGGAAATATACAAAGGGCTGTCGCGGAGAATGCGGTGGCTGTTTTTCATCTGCCGGACATTATTTTCATCAAGCGCTGGATTTACAAACGGAGATTAAATGTCAAACGCCAAACGGACGGTTCTTTCGCCTCAGTATATGAAGAAATTCAGATGTACCTGTGCTGAATGCGAAGATACCTGCTGCATCGGATGGCGCATCGAAGTTGACAACGAAACACTTGCAAAGCACGATGCGCTTACAGACAAAAGTCTCGTCAAAAATTTCCGTGATCATATTCAGAAGCAGGGTGCCGTTGAATCGGAGTGGGCGCCTCTTCAAATGGTTCTCGATAAACGTGGACGGTGTTCATATCTCAACGATGATTTTCTATGTCAGATTCACGGCTCTCTCGGCGAAGATTTTCTTCCGCAGATATGTGCGAATTTCCCTCGAACCATCAATCGTCTCAAAAACGACATTGAGCGCTCCGCCTCTGTTTCATGTCCCGAAATTGCAAGACTCGCTTTGCTCGGCACCGAACCGATGGAATTCGACCAAAGCGAAGAAATTGCAGGTGGACGCGACATTGTCAAATTCACCGTTGATGACGACATTTCATTCAGTGATCTCTGGACACTTCGCGGATTCGTTTTCCCGCTTCTTCAAAACCGCAGCTTTGCAATTTGGGAACGGCTTATTATCCTCGGCTTGTTCTGCCAGAAAATCCAGCAATTGACAGATGCGAAAACCGGCGACCTTGTTCCCGATGCAATTGCAAGCTACACAAAAATGCTGACCGAGCCTGGCCTCAAAGCCCAACTGAACGACATTCCGGTAAAACCAGCAATTCAGATGCAGCTTCTTGTGGAAATAGTCGCGTTGCGGAATTCCTCCGGATCGTTTTCGCCGCGTTACCTCGAATGCTACGAATCGTTTCTGCGCGGGCTCGGGCATTCCGACCCGATAGACATGACCGCACTTGTAGAACGCTACGCACAGGCATCTGTCGAATACTACCAGCCTTTCATGCAGACCCATGAACACATACTTGAGAACTACTTTGTGAATCTTGCGTTCAGGGGGTTGTTCCCGTTTACTGACGGTAAACCGGTCTTTGACAATTACATAAAATTAGCGCTCCAATACGCCCTGCTGAAAATGCTGCTGGTAGGTATCGCCGCAGACGAAGAGAACTTCTCAGAGAACTCCGTCGTCAGGCTTGTTTACACCTTCTCAAGAGCGGTCGATCATCACAGCAAATTTTTAGACGACGTTTTAGCGCGACTCAAAAACAACAACATGGACACGATGCCATATATATCAATAATCCTGAAAAGTGATTCATGATGCGGCCGATCATTTCTGTTTTTTTGAACAGTCAGATCACCGGTTTCAGGATGACGCCGGAAATTTTTTGCGCGCTGACAGAAACCTTACCGCAATTCTCGTTTGTCAACCATGAGTCCCAAAAGTCTTTTCTTGATTCGCTGAAAGAATCTGCCGCCGTTATTGTCTGGCACTTTGAGGAATCGTGGTATTCAACGGCTCCGCATCTGTGTGCGGTATTCACTCCGGCAGCAGGTCGAGACTGGATCGCTGCGGATCCTTCAGGCCGTGTTAAGAACGTACACGGAACATTCCACGGCCGAATGATTTCCGAAAGTGTCGTCGGATCAATCCTCTACTTCAACCGTTTGCTCCATGTAGCATCTGTCAATCAGGCAAAACGCCATTGGGACAGAAATCCATATTCATCATCGACGCTACTTTCCAACCAGACGGTGCTGTTTGTCGGCTATGGAAACATCGGTCGTGCCTGCGCGGATAAACTGAAACCCTTTGGATGCAGGCTGATGGGCATCCGCAAATCGGCAGACAAAAATCTTGATGATAACGGCGTAACTATCGGTGGAACAAAGAGTCTCGCCGATTTCGCTTCGCAGGCAGATCACATCGTCGCGATTCTTCCTGAAGGCAAAGAAACCGACGGTATTTTCAGCCGCAATATTATTGACAAAATGCGAGATGGCATTTTCTTCCACAATGTCGGACGCGGCAACAGCATTGCCGAATGCGACATTATCTATGCGCTTGACAAAGGGAAATTCGCCGGAGCTGCACTCGATGTCTTTGCAAGCGAGCCGCTCGCTCCGGCATCGCTGCTCTGGGAACGCAAAAATGTCCTGATCACCCCGCACGCCTCCTGCATTTATCATGACTACATGTATCTTTACTGCGATGAACTTGTGGCAACAATTCCATTGGTAATGAAAGAAGTTTGAAGATGAAGGTTCTGGTGATCGGCG
>CAIOZP010000296.1 GCA_903862805.1 uncultured Fibrobacterota bacterium | reverse complement strand
GTCTGAGCCCATGACACTTTGCGAGATGAAAGCTTCCTTGACATTTGGAGAAAACTCCGGCGAGGCGCAAAAGTAATCAAGTCGCCAGCCGACGTTTCGTGAACGCGCTCCGGCACGGTAACTCCACCACGAATACTGGTTGGGTTCGGGATGAAATTTGCGAAAGGTGTCAACATATCCGGCGTTGGTGAAGAAGTCCATCCAGGCGCGTTCTTCGGGAAGATAACCTGGGTTGCCTTCGTTGGCTTTGGGGTGAGTGAGGTCGATTGGCTTGTGGGCGATGTTGTAGTCACCGCAGAGAAGAACATTTCGCCCTGCGCTGCGAAGCGATTCGCATTTGTCAAATATCGCTTTACAAAATGCGAGCTTGTACGGAAGCCTTGCACCGGCATCCTGTGAGTTCGGGAAATAGCAATTGATAAGCGAGTATTTTTCGAAGGTTGCAATCT
The DNA here is from genome assembly GCA_903862805.1 of uncultured Fibrobacterota bacterium. Lineage (GTDB taxonomy): Bacteria > Fibrobacterota > Chitinivibrionia > Chitinivibrionales > CAIOZP01 > CAIOZP01. The sequence continues at coordinate 1,447 of CAIOZP010000296.1, read as the reverse complement.
GGACGCGTCCTTCGTCGTCGAACTCGTCGATGCCGAGTGTCGTGACCGAAACCGGCTCGGTACGGGAGTAGATCGCAGTTCCGCTGTAGCCTTTTTTCTTCGCCGACATCCAGAACGATTTGTAGCCATCGACCTGTGTGATCGATACATCGAGCTGACCTTCATGCGCTTTTGTTTCCTGAAGGCAGAGGACATCGGGTTTTGCTTCGGCAATAAAATTAGCGAGTCCTTTTTCGGCACAGGAGCGGACTCCGTTCACGTTCCACGAAATGATTTTCTGTCGCATAGTTCATCCTTATAAAATTTCTTATCCGTAAAATATTCGCTGCGGATGAAAGCCCCAAACATCGCGATTTCCAAAGCTGCCAGAAACGATATTCATTTTGACGGACACGGAGAATTTCTTGACAGAACACGAAATAGTTTTCCCTCATACAGACAAGTTGCATCGCATTACTGCGCTTGATGCGCTTCGTGGATGGGCCATATTCATGGTGATTGTCTGTCACGCATCTCTTTGTGTTTCGAACCTTCCGCATTGGCTGCAAATGATCGGGAAAGCCTGCGGTAGCGGGGTTCAGATGTTTTTTATCATCAGCGCATGGTCGCTTTTGAATGCCTTGGAATTTCATCGGCCACGCGACGGCAAAACGTGGATACAGAAGTTTTTTGTCAGGCGGTTTTTCAGAATTGCACCACTTTGGTATGTTGTGATAATCGCTTCGCTGATGTGGGGATTTACCGGCTGGAGTCATTTCAGATCTGTTGACCTGAATACTTTTGAGATCGGCATCTCTACGGTTTTTGCTGGCACACTTATTCCATTCGGAGATGCGATAAACAAGATTCCAGCCGGAGGTTGGTCGGTAGAAATCGAGATGCTGTTTTATCTTTTCCTGCCATTGCTTTTTGCGCGTGTGAAAAATCTTAGATTCGCTCTGATATGTTTTATCAGCTCTATTCTGCTTTCGTTTTTGCTGTTTCAATTTTTCCCGCATTGTCAATTACAGAGCGACGAAGAACGAAAAATGTTTCTCTGGTACGGCATCGCCGGACAAGCCCCTGTTTTCTTGCTTGGACTTGTCGCATGGTTTTTGTCACGCAAATGGATTATCAAAAACGGTTTGACTGCAACATGTATTGTCATTGCAGGATTGCCTCTTGCATTGGTTCTTTCTCTCATCAGACTTCACACCGGCTTTGTTGACTTGATCCTTCCGCAGACTGCTTGTGCCGCAATTTTTGTTTTGGTGCTTGTCGCTTCAATTGCAAAACCACTTTCCCTCTTTGTCAATAAGGCGACTGTTTTCCTCGGCAAAATCAGTTACAGCGTTTACCTTCTGCATTTCTTTGTCATCGATATTTTGCTGCATCTGTTTCCTCATCTTGCGTCTGACTCAAGCCTTGGTTTTATCATGATCTTCACAACGACCACGATTGTTTCATC
>CAIOZP010000295.1 GCA_903862805.1 uncultured Fibrobacterota bacterium | reverse complement strand
GGGAATTGGATCTCTCGATGATGCGACAGATCTGCTCTTCGAAAAAAATCCGCAGTTCGTAGGCCAGTGGGCCCAGTTGCTCGGTCTCACCGATCGCGCCCTTCGTTTCATGTGGACACGTAACCTTGGCGCCAACGCAAAGGTCATCCTGTATATCCACAAAATTTATTCAGCCGCCTTTGCCTATTATATCAAACAGGTTTTCAACGAATCACCACCTTCACCCGAGCAAATCGTCCAGTCGGAAGTTTATGTTCATCTCGAAGAGATGTTACACATGCATCGTAGCGTCATACTCGACTACATTTCCTACGGCAACATCGCGGTGTCATGAACACACCGGATCGAATTGCACTTGGTATCAATATCGGTAATACTAATTGCGATGTCGCACTTGTCAATTGCGCCGACTTTTCGGTCGTTGACAAAAGAAGAATCGGTACTGCTCGCGGAGCCGACGAGATATTCTCTCTTGTCAATGAGCTGGTTTGCGGGCAGGACAAGAATCTTCCGATAAGAATTTCATCGGTAATGGCAGGCTTCGCCGCGGAATTATCTGCGTCAATCTGCAACGCTGGATTTGAAGATGTCATGATAATCAACGGAATGATGCCAGACTTCAAAACGGATTATCGCACGCCTGAGACGCTCGGAGCCGATCGCATTGCCGATGCTGTTTATGCCAAAAAGCGTTTTGCGGAAAAATCTGTGATCGTTATTGATGCAGGCACCGCAGTTACCGTCGATCTGGTCTGGCAGGACGGGATATTTGGCGGTGGATACATCATGCCGGGGCTTTCTCTTTTGTCAAGCGCTCTGTCAAAGGGAACATCTCAATTACCTTTTGTCAATAATGGGTTAAAGGAAGATCTTCCCCCTTTGTCAACCAAAGATGCGATCTCCGCCGGTGTTTCAGCCATGTATGTCGGAGGAATTAATCGGGCAGTTGCAAATTTGAGAGCTGTTTGTCCCGATGCAATTGTTCTTGCGACAGGCGGAGGTTTTTTTGCGGTCGAAGATGTATTGGAGTTTGATTTTCTATTTGATGAAAATCTGACGGTGATTGGGGCGGCTTGGAGTTGAGAATTGAAAGGCAACGTGCGCTATCCAAATTTAAACAAATCCTTCAGATCTCGCAAACCCCTTTGTACCTCTCAAAATCTATCCAGTCTATTCCAAGCCTTGTACCGGGCATAACTCTGCCTTCATACGAAAACTTCGACGTATAATTTCCCACTTTGTCAACCACCTTCCATGCGAGTTCTATTTCTTCCGATGAAACGAAAAGCGTTTTGTCGCCATTGACTGCGTCCAACAAAAGGCGTTGATATGCCTCAGGGATTTGTTCGGAGAAAGTGTCGCGGTAGCAGAAGTTCATATTGGCAGATGCGACTCCGCCTTCGCGGCCCGGGATCTTTGATGCCATGTCGATCACGATGCCTTCGCCTGGCTGAATCTTGAAGATCACCTTGTTCGGTTCGATCTCGTCGTTCTCGTTGAACAATACTCGCGGCAGATGCTTGAAGCGAATGCCGATCTCTGTGCCGGTGCGAGGCATCGACTTGCCAGCTCGAATGTAAATCGGGACACCAGACCAGCGCATCGTGTTTACTGAAAGCTGCATTTCGGTAAACGTCGGTGTTGTCGAATCGGGTTGGACACCACGTTCTATTCCGTATTTTTCGTACTGACCACATACGCATTTGTCAATTCGCATTGCACGCAGGATTTGCAATTTCTGCTGACGGATGTCTTCTGATGAAAGCGAAACCGGTGCGTCCATCGTGATAAGGCATAACAACTGAATCAGGTGGTTCTGAACCATATCACGGATGATTCCGGCATTGTCGAAATACGCACCACGATCTTCGACGCCCGATGTTTCGAGAGCGTTGATGTGGATGGACTCGATGCACGACGAGTTCCACGCAGAATCGAAGATCATGTTTGCGAAACGGAAGACAAGAATATTCTGCACGGCCTCTTTGGCGAGGTAGTGATCAATGCGGAAAATCCGTTCTTCCGGAAAGCATTCGAGTAAAGAACGATTCAGAGTCTTAGCCGATTCGAGGTCGGTTCCGAAGGGTTTCTCTACCACGAGGCGGGCTGTTTTTCCGAAGCCTTCCATGCACAGCTCGGACGCGGTTTTTTCAAAGACCGCAGGTGGAAGAGCCATGAAGATCATCGTGTCATATTCTTCACCTGCACCCCGTTTGAGGAACTCGTCAGCGAGAAATTTTTTCAGTCCGGCAATTCCCGTTTTGTAAACAACAGATTCGGCGAACTCTCCGGCTACTCCAAGTACTGCGCGGAAGGACTCGTTGGTGTGTTCAGTTCGGCCGCAGCCTGCAACGATATACGAGGAAGGAAGTTTTTTCCGCTGATGCAGAATGCTCAATGCCGGCAGAAGCTTCTTGCGCGCAAGGTTTCCCGATGCGCCGAGAATCACGATTGCCAATGGCTTCATTTGAGACCTCCGGTTTGCGAAATGACTCTTGAAAGAAATGAATGCGCCAACCGCATGTCGGATGCCGACATCGCTGCAGTCCGCTCCATAATGCGCCCGTGAATTGCGGTGCTCGGCCAGATGTCTAAATGATCGAGTGCCGTCAGAAGCTTCTGTTTGAGCGGATCGAACGGAAGCAGTTCGAGCGGTACAGGATCATTACGAAATTTGTTGAGCGGTGAAAGCACATAGGCATAGAGCATCACAGCCTGCGCCAGATTCAGCGACGGGTATTCGGTTGCCATAGGAATCGAAGACGCAATCGAACAGCAGGACAATTCCTCTGTTGTCAATCCGCCATCTTCACGTCCGAAAACTATTGCGATATTTTCTGTGGCATCGCGCTTGCCTTCAAGAATTGCCGGAAGATCTTCGGGATCGAAATAGTCCGCATGAAGATCGCGCACCTTGGC
>CAIOZP010000294.1 GCA_903862805.1 uncultured Fibrobacterota bacterium | reverse complement strand
GGCCGATCACGACGCGATTTATTTCGCTGATCAGTCTGCCAAGAACAGATCGCTGGCAATTGCAGCATGGACTGCGCTGGCACGATTCCACGACGGCGACACAACAAACCGCATGGTCAGGACAGCAAATGAAAAACTCGCAACCTACCGCTGAGCGCAAGTTCTATGGCTATATCGAAGGCTATTACGGCCGCGTTCTTTCTTGGGATCAGCGGCTCGCACTTGTCAAACATCTCGCGAAGCTCGGCCTGAACTCCTATCTCTACGCTCCCAAGGATGACCCCTGGCACCGCATGAAATGGCGCGAGCATTATCCGGCTCAGTGGAAGCGGAATCTGAGCGGCATCGTTTCGGCGGCTAACAAGCTTGGCGTTGATTTCATTCCGTCAATCGGCCCGGGGCTTTCGTTTGATTATCTGAGTGAAGATGATTACAAAAAACTGCGGAGCAAGTTCCGCGCTTATCTGTCGATGGGTGTCAGAACTGCCGCGCTTTTGATGGACGATATTCCCGACAAACTTCCGGCTAAATGCGAGAAAAAATTCGCTTCACTTGGCGAGGCGCACGGCCTTCTTGCAACGCGGCTCGGCAAAGATATTCCGGAGCTGAAAATCATTTTCTGCCCAACAATTTATTCTGACGAAATCACCGGTGGAGCCAAGGTCTCCGATTGCAAATATCTCCACGACCTCGCGGCAACGCTTCCGGCCGACATGCCGGTATTCTGGACAGGTTCGCGAATGGTCGCAGAGTCGATCACTCCGGCGAATACTCTTGACGTAAGGAGAATATTCGGGAAGCGGATAATCCTTTGGGACAACTTATATGCAAACGATTACTGCACGTATCGGCTGTTCGTCGGGCCTTACGAAAAACGCACGGCATCAATGCGCGATATGTCGGGCGGCTTCATGCTCAATCCGACCGGCCTTCCCGAAACTGACAAGTTTCTTCTCAGCCTTTTTTCGTGCTGGATAAAAACCGGCCGCTGTTCTATTGGCGACTGGAAACGCATTGCCGTCGAGACAGGTGTATCGCCTTTGTTCTTTCCGCTTGCCAAATTTTTTCATGGGCCGTACCACATAGCAAAACCGACCGAGCTTCCGCTGGCTTTGCGCAAACTGTCGCTGAAGATTTTCAACGAACTGGTCGTGGGTTGGCAGCATCCGCTCAAGCTCGAATGGTATCCGTGGATACATGCGCTCACCAACGATTTCAACCTGACTCGCGAGCCGTTTTCGAAAAACGAGCTTTGGATCCGCAAACGGTATCCCGCGCCGATCTATCTCAAACTCTTCGGGAAATTCGATTGACAGAAGGCGAAAAGACCTTCGACGAAATTATCGCCGAGGCTAATCTGCCGGTGACTGTCACCCTCGCACCGCGCATGAGGTCTGGCTGGTCGATGCGCATTCTGCCAAGCGGCCACCGAGAACTCAAGCTTCCACGAATTTTCGAAACCGCGCCGCTTTCGGTAAAGATTACGGTGCTCGAATGGGCCGTGCTTGATCGACCTCGACTCAGGGCCAAGCGCAGTGCGTATTTCAAACGCAAAGGCGAACTTGAAACCGTCGCCCGCGATTGGCTGATGTCGCAAAGCGGGCGTGGCGGCAAACGCAAACTGCCGACTTACGAAACAAAAGGAATCCGTTGGGATCTCGCCGAAGTGCGTGATTTTGTCAACGCAGAATATTTCGGAGGCAGGGTAGAGACGCTGGTGCGCTGGGGTCGTGCCGGTTCGAAACTTTCGTTTCAAATATCGAAGCATCTTGCAGACGGAACAGAATTCAACGTGGTGACCATAGCCGGAGCCTACAACCATGCGGAGGTTCCGCGCTTTGCGATCGAGAGCATCATGCATCACGAGATGCTTCATATTGCGATT
>CAIOZP010000293.1 GCA_903862805.1 uncultured Fibrobacterota bacterium | reverse complement strand
GCACCGGTGCGGGAACTGCGTCTCGATACCGCCGGAGATAATCAGCCCGATTCCGGCAGCTATGTTTCGCTTTCATACCAGAAGATTCTCGATGATCACGGCCGACTCGACAGGATCATGATTCTTGCACTTGACGAGACCGAAAAACGCCTTAAAGAACTCGAACTAAAACGCGTGACTGCGCGTCACGAAAACGAGGTCAAGGCACTTCTTTCGGTGGCGCATACGCCGCTTGAAGAGATCAACGAATTTTTATCCGACACCGAGCGCAGGCTTTCCCGTTTTGAAGATCAGACCGCGTTTCACCTTTCGGCAGTCGAAAGGCAACGCAGGGAATATCCCGACGGTCCGGAACACAATGTCTCGCAGAACGACATAGAAAAACTTTTCCGCGACATTCACACGATCAAGGGAAACAGCGGCTCCTACAGCTTCGAGCTGCTTTCCGCCGCTGCACACAATGTCGAAAACGCGCTTCAGGAACTTCGTTCTCCGCCGGTGACACGTCGTGGCGAAACACTGAAGATCGTGGCTGAACGCTGCGAACTTGTCTCAATTGAGCTGGAAGCAGTAAAGGTTGTAGTTGCCTTGATCCACGGTTCCACCGATGAGCGCTTTGTAAAACTTCCGGTTCAGATTGTAGAAACAATCAGGAAATTCTGCGCTGATCCCAAGTCGGTATCTTCGGCAGAACTTTCCGAAATATGCCGGAAAATGTCATGGCTGCCATTGCAATCCCAATTGCGCAAAGCAGTTTTGTCCGCACGCAGAACCGCATCGAAATGCGGTCGCGAGATAGACGTGGAAATAAGCGGTGAAACGGTTCTGTGGCCACCCGACATTCTCAAACCGATCGATGAAGCTATTCTGCATCTTGTCAGAAACGCTGTTGATCACGGCATCGAAGCGCCTGCGCTCCGCGTCGAAAACGGTAAGCCGTCCAAAGGTCTTCTTAGGTTTTCACTCGCAAGTACCGGAACCGATTGCGAATTCAAAGTTTCAGACGATGGTGCCGGTATCGACGCGGAACGTGTCGCAGCATCGGCGGTTTCAAAAGGGCTTGTCACAGAAGAAAAAATTGCTGTCATGAACGACGCAGAGAAAATCGACCTGATATTTCTCCCCGGATTTTCCACATCAGAGCAGGTCTCCGACATCTCCGGCCGCGGCTCAGGACTTGACATCGTCAAAGGAAGCCTTGCCGAGATCGGCGGGAGAGTGTCGATCAAAACAAGCATCGGACACGGAACCGAATTTCTCGTTACATGGCCTGCAGAACGCAATGAAAAGTGAGAATGAATTGCTTGGTGCTTGCGAGATTTCCGACGCTATGGTTGAAAAACTGGAAATATTGCGTGACATAGAAATCGCGAACAAGCAATTTGCAAATGGGCAATGTGTTCCGCAAGCTGAGGCCCGTCGGATGCTTACGCAATAAGTATCTTTTTCATTGAGTAGTTTCCTGATTATTTACCCAGATGTGACTGATTTCCCCCAATACCATTTTGCGGTAAAACTTTTCTTCGTTGTACGCTTTAGTTACAAAGTTTTTCGCCTCCTGCGAGTAAAAATCGTTGGGATCGGCGGTAGTAATTTGTGTTAATTTACATTCAATGACCAGTCGGGCTTCTTTGAAAGTGATCTCGCCAGTAGGAGTTTGAACACTTGTCAATTCAATCTCCTTCATTTTGTCGCTATCTCTTCCCGATTTACTTCCCAGAAAGAGTATTTGGTTCATATAGTCATTGGTGAAGTAAGACAGTGTGTAGGCTTGCTCTATTTGAATCATTTCAAGTGTATATCGGTCTTCCCGAAAAAAACACCAAGCGGTGGGCTTTTTGAAAAGAAATGCCAAGCCAGTCACGCTGCCGGTCATGGAATTGTAATGGTTTTCCTTGCCCGCAGTAATGATCATATCTTCACCTACCAATTTTCCTGCTATCGCAAAAAAATTACGATGTACCTCTTCAGATGAAATCTGTTTAAACAAGTGTTCAAAGTTCTTCATGCCGATATTCTCTTCGCTTGATTTATTCATTTTTGCACATACTCTTTAAATCACATGTTCCGGATATACTTCGTTTATTCCTTTGATTACAGGATCAATAAGGTTTAGACTGTAACTGTAAAATACAGGAGGTGCAGGTGTGGTGGTGTATTTTCTCTTGACACGTAGCTTTATCCCAGATCATGCATTAGCCATTGGTCTTGCTCCGCAACTCGTTGCGCACCTTTTGACTGGAAATTTCCACCCTTCGGGTACCTTGTTGACAATATCGCTTTGTGATATTACCTCAAAATTTCCATCAAAATCTGCATCAACGCTTTACGAATCAATCCTCAAGTCCTAACGCATAATCTGGGTTTATCTGTGGGCACTTCTATCTGTTTTCAAAAGAAGACATTTTGCTGCCTGATCAGCATACTGTTGCAAAAAAAACCTGCGAAACCCAAATTTCATGGTTATATTTCAAGTGTCGAAATGATTCGGCAACTTGCCGATGCTCTAAAAATCATGTTTTCAGGATGAATTGCCCATGCACCGATTGCAGAACCGCATCCCAAGCCTTCAGAAGAAGATTTTCCTGTCTAAAAGATGTCGCGCGCGGATAAAAGATCTTCCGCCGTGACTAAAAGATGTCGCGCGCGGATAAAAGATCTTCCGCCGTGACTAAATGATGTTGCGCGCGGATAAAAGATCTTTCGCCGTGACTAAATGATGTCACGCACAGCTAAAAGACCTGAATACACGTTCCGAGCATATTGAGGTGTCACAAACAATCCACTAAG
>CAIOZP010000292.1 GCA_903862805.1 uncultured Fibrobacterota bacterium | reverse complement strand
TGGGATGGGAAGGATGCTTATGGGAGAAAATTACAGGGAAAACAGCCTGTTGTTGTGAATATTGGGTATGTGTATGATGCGGTTTATCAGACCGTGACATCAATGGGAGTGGCTTTTGGGAATTTTTCGGGAGTTCCCATAAGTGGAGATCGGACACGACAGGAAGTAACAGTGTGGCAGAAAATGGCGGCATCCATTGGAGTTGTTGAAGTGAAAAAATCTTTGGCTCTTGATGGGTGGTCTTTGGATGTTCATCATCAATATGATCCGGTTTGCGGGATTTTGTTTTTGGGGGATGGAAGCAGGAGAAGTGCAAGCTCCGTAGCAAATGAGATAAATACAGTAGCGGGAACTGGAGAAGAAAAATTCAGTGGTGATGGTGGTCCTGCGAATGCGGCGACATTGTGCGAACCAGCGGATGTTGTAGTTGGAGCTAACGGCGCACTCTATATCGCAGATAGATCCAACAACAGAATCCGTAAGGTGGGAGTAGATGGTATTATCACAACAATTGCCGGAACTGGTTCGTGGCAATATAACGGCGATGGAATCTTAGCAACGCAAGCCAGTGTTGATTGGCCGTGGGCAATTGCCCTAAGCCATGATGGTGGTTTGCTGGTTTGTGATTATGGGAATAGAATTCGCAAAATCACACCTGATGGATATATTAACACCATTGCCGGTACTGGTGTTTCAGGGGATAATGCTGACGGTATTTTGGCGACTCAGGCACAGATTTCTTATTCATATGGCATAGCAGAAGGGCCAGATGGAAGCATCTACTTTTCAGATTGTTCGGCTCATAAAATTCGTAAAATCGGAACCGATGGTATTATAACAACAGTAGCAGGTACGGGTATTTCTGGGTTTAGTGGAGACGGCGGCCCCGCAAATCTCGCTCAAATTTCTTATCCTTCTAAAGTAGCGGTAAGTCAGGATGGATGCATTTACTTTTCAGACCAAAGCGGCGTCCGCAAGATAAATACTGACGGGAATATCTCCACCATTTTTAATTGTAAAGTGGAAAATATGGGTACGATTTGGTGTATGGCAATAAAAGATGGTGACATTTACATTTCTGGGATGAAACTTACATGGGATTTTGTTGGTGAAAAAATTTACAAAATTAGGCCAGACGGAGGCATTTGTCTGATAGCTGGTTCTGATGAGTGGAAAGAAGAAATTGTTCCCCATATCCCCGCTACAACCGCATGGTTTAGTAATGCCGAAGGTCTTGCAATCGGGAATAATGGAGACATATTTGTTGCAGATTTATCCCATAATTGTATTCGTCGAGTTGGACATTCATCATTGATTTCCGATACAGAAACCGCTGTCCCCTCCTCCGACGGCTCCCAACTCTTCCTCTTCACCCCCACCGGTCGCCACCTCCGAACCCTCGACGCCCTTACCCGCAAACCGATCTACACCTTCAACTACAACTCCTCGAATTTCCTGACATCAATCGTTGACAAAGACAGCAACATAACAACAATCGAACGCGACGCGAACAACAACCCTCTATCAATCACATCGCCCTTCGGTCAGAAAACCTCTCTCACAACAGACAACAACGGCTACCTCTCCACAATCACCGATCCCGCCGGAGAATCGTACAGGGCGACATACGACAACGGTGGACTTATGTCTTCATTTACCAATCCAAAAAATAACACATCATATTTCACTTATGACGAGAGCGGTCTCTTAACAAAAGACGAAAACTCCGAAGGCGGTTACACCGCACTTTCACGCAGAGACACTACCTACGGCAACATCGTTACAAAGACAGAAAGCGTTGACGGCAACAAGGTTTACACCACCAACTACCTCACCCAAAAACTCCCGACCGGCGATACGCGCCAGGTAACCAAAGGCTGTTGTGGCGGCCCGGTCGAAGTCCTAACCAAAACCGACGGCTCCACAATTATGACCGCACCCGATGGAACAATCACAACAACCTTCACCGGCCCCGACCCGCGTTTCGGAATGCAGGTTCCGATTGTCACTAAGAAAACAGTGACAACACCGTCGGGATTAACAAATACGACAACCGCAAGCCGCAACGTCGTTCTTGCCGACAGTACAGATCCACTTAGTGTAAAGACACTTACTGATTCTCTTGTTGTAGGCGGTAAAGTCTTCACCTCGGTTTACGATTCCACGACAAGAACCGTCGTAAGCAAATCGCCAATGGGTCGAACCAACACAACCTTCCTTGACACTATGGGAAGAATTATAAAAGAGAGCGAACCTGAAATAGAGCCTGTCACATTTGCCTACGATGATCACGGGCGATTGACAACCGTGACACAGGGAACCGGAATCAATGCCCGCCAGAATACAATTCAGTATGCAACATCCGGTTTTGTCGCAAGCGAGACAGATCCACGCGGTAATGTGACGCAGTATCAGCGAGACCTTGTCGGTCGTGTAACGACAGAAGTCATGCCCAACGGCAGACAGATAAGTTACAGCTACGATCCCAACAGCAACGTGACCGCGGTTGCCCCGCCTATAGGCGCATTGCATTCGTTCGACTATTCGGTCACCGATATGCCGACGAGTTACATCCCGCCGGATGTCGGTGCAGGTACGAACAAGACGGATTATTCTTACAACCTGAACAAGCAACTGATAACGCTTGATAGACCAGACGGGAAGAGTTTGAATATTGCTTACGATGATCTTGGTCGTGTGTTAAATGTTAGTCTGCCGGATAATGCTCACATTGGTTATACCTATGGTGCCGCGAATAACAATCTGATTGGTGTTCAGGCAAATGGCGGCTCCATCACATATACCTACGACGGATCTATGCCTTTGACCGCGACCTTCGCGGGAACTGTGAATGGATCGATTGGTGTAACGTTCGATACGAACTTTCGTGTGACTTCGCAGAAGGTTAATGGTGGGGATAGTATCGGGTTTGTTTATGATGATGACGGGTTGTTGACAGGGGCGGGAAGTTTGGGTTTGATGCGCGATGCGTTGAACGGGAGGCTTACGGGAAGTGTTGTTGACAATGTGAAAGACACATTGGTCTATAATTCTTTTGGGGATCTTGCTTCTTATAGTGCGGCTGTTGGTGGGACTCCGATTTTCTCGGAGAATATTACCTCTTACGACAAGCTCGGAAGGATCACAGGCAAGACAGAAGTCGTGAACGGCGAGACACACACTTACTCATATTTATACGATGTTGTAGGTCAGCTTGAAGACGTCACAAAAGATGGTTCTATTTACGAACAGTACACATATGATCCCAATGGTAATCGGATCGCTTCTTTGTCTGCCTCTGGAGCATATGACGCGCAGGATCGTATGACTGGATATGGGAATAATTCGTACACCTATTCGGCCAACGGAGAATTGCAAAGCAAGACGAATATGGCGGGAACTACGTTGTATCAGTATGATGTTTTGGGGAATCTTCAGAGTGTTAGACTGCATGATGGTACGTTGATTGAGTATGTGGTAGATGGGGCTAATAGGGTTGTCGGGAAGAAGGTAAATGGAGCTTTGGTGCGTGGGTTGTTGTATCAGGACGACTTGCAACCAGTTGCCGAACTTGATGCGAGCGGAAGTATTGTTTCGCGATTTGTTTATGCTACGGGAACTAACGTTCCTGACTACATGGAAAAGGGCGGGGTTAGGTATAAGTTCGTGACGGATCATTTGGGAAGTGTTAGGTTGGTTGTGAATACTGTGACGGGTGCTGTTGCGCAGAGGATTGATTACGATGAGTACGGGCGGGTGTTGAGTGATAATAATGTAGGATTCCAGCCGTTTGGGTTCGCTGGTGGGTTGTATGATGGTCTGACAGGACTTGTGAGATTTGGAGCGAGGGATTATGATGCGGAGGCTGGGAGATGGACCAGTAAAGATCCACTTGGTTTTAAAGCAGGTGTGAATTTCTATGCATATTGTGCAAACGATCCAGTAAACAGATTTGATCCAACTGGATATCATCCATATTATGGAAATTATCTTGGGCCAAACGATAGCCCAGGTGATGCTAAACCTTTTTCGAATATTCAACCTATTGATGCTGTGGATGCTGCTGCAAAAATGCATGATCAAGAATATGCCTCTGTGGGAGCAAAAGGTATAGAAAGTGCGTTAGGCGATAAGGATGTATGGCCATATGATTTGAAACTAGCTGAACATGCAGCGTGTACAATCGGCAAAAATGGAAGCATAAAAGGTGATGCGGTGGCTATTGTGACTACTAGTATAATGGGCTTAATTGCTACCTATAAACTTGTATGGGGTATGTTTTCAAATTAGTAGGTTTTCCAGAAACAGAATTAAAGGATAAAAGCGAAATGGGAATACCAATATTTTTAATATGCGCATATATATGCATTTTACTTTTTGTGAGCATCAATATTTATCGCAATCGTACAATATTGAAATTAAGGGAAAGTTTAGGACAGTTTATCCCTGCTTTATGCGGCATGTTCGCTGGACTATATCTTGTGTTTTTTAGCGTGTCGCTTCATCTTCCAAATGGTGTTGTTACCACTATTATTGTTGTTGCTGCCATTGTTTTCACTGTCTCGTTTTTTTTGAGCATCGTGTTGTTTGTTGTCGATTTATTCAAAAGAGACTTTTTGTATATCAAAACATTCATTGTCTATTTTGGTATCTCATTTATTCCAGTAATTTTCGTATCGTTG
>CAIOZP010000291.1 GCA_903862805.1 uncultured Fibrobacterota bacterium | reverse complement strand
TGGCATTCTACTTCAAAACAAAATTCACCTTCAGTGAGACTATTGCTGACAAGATGAAAGTTACAGGGACAGCGCGGAATATCGCTGACATTCGGGCGAAAAAAAACGGGCTGCCTCGATTTGAAGCAACCCGTTTGAAAGTAGTTCTACATGAACATCATTCGTCGATAATGCGAAGCGGCATGATCAGGTAAAGATCGTCAAGGCCGGCGCTTGCCTTTTCGTCGTACATCGGGTGAATGAGACAGGCACTGATCTGCGTGTTCATCTCGAGTTCGACATTGGGCGTATTTACAATAGAAAGAATTTCTGAGAAATAAGAGGCATCGAAGCCGATCGTGAAGTTCTCGCCGCTGTAGTCAACCGGAATGACCTGACGGGCATCGCCGCCGATGTCACGGTTGTTGACTGCGAGTTCGAGCTGATTCGCGCTAAACTGGAACTTGACAAGATGCGTCTTGAAGTTCGAGAGTACTCCAACTCGGCGAAGAGCATCGTAAAGCATCGAACGGGAAAGAATCACCTTGCGGGGATTGGTCCTCGGGATTACCTTGTCGTAGTCCGGATACGGGCCTTCGAGAAGCTTGGTATAGAGAAGGACATCGTCGGTTTTGAGTACAAGATACTTGCCGGAAAGCTGGGCCTCGATGCGCGTTTCGCCTTGCTGGGCCGGAACGATTTTACCTACAAGCGAAACTGTTTTCTGAGGAAGAATTGCCTCGATACGGCTTGATGGAAGCGAATCAAAATCGCAGGTAAACGAGCAACAGCCGAGGCGATGACCGTCTGTTGAAACCATAGTGGTTTTGGATTTCTCGACTTCCCACAGAACACCGCAAAGGCAGGCGCGGGCCTCGTCACGAGCGGTTGCGAAGGACGCTCTTGCGACCATTCCGCCAAATACTGCAGCGTCGATTGAGAAGTTTGTGCCTTCGTCGAGCTGAGGCAGATGAGGGAAATCGGCGGCGTCGGCTCCGGCAATGCGGCAGGAGAACGAAGCACCGGTTGTAAGCGAAAGAACATTGTTCTCGACTCCGATGGTTACGTCGTCGTTGTCGCCGAGTTCACGAATAATATCGGCAAATTTTTTGGCGTTGACTGTAACCTCGAACTCTTCATCACCGAAAGCTGAGGTTTTGAGGGAAATGTAATGATCGAGATCAGTTGCAGTCAGTCCGAGAACATTTCCGGAAAAGCTCAGCTTGAAATTAAGGAGCATAGGAATCGAAGTTTTCGACGGCACTACATGAACGGCCTTCTGCACAATATCGAACAGACTTTTTCTGCTGATCGTAAATGCCATATGGAGTCCTCCTCGGCGGGCTATGGTTGTTGTCATTATCGCTTTCCTAAAATAATTCCGCCGTAGCGATTCAAGGTGGACAAAGGAGAATCATCGAGTGTTATATTTGATTTATGTTTGCATCGCACTCATACCGGCAATCATATTTAGCCTCTTCAAAGTGTGAAAAATTCAACCGGAACGGGTAAATTTCATGGCAGATAAAAGGATCATTCGCGCATTGATAAGCGTTTCCGACAAGATCGGAATACTCGATTTCGCAAAAGAGCTTTCGGCTCTCGGCGTTGAGATCCTTTCCACCGGCGGAACCAGCAAACTGCTTTCGGAAGGTGGACTTAGTGTCACTCCGGTCGAAAAATACACCGGCTATCCGGAGATGATGGACGGCCGTGTGAAGACTCTTCACCCCAAGATCCACGGCGGACTTTTGTTTGTCCGCGACAATGCCGACCATGTTGCTCAGGCTGAAAATGCAGGAATCGTTCCGATCGATATAGTAGTAATAAACCTTTACCCTTTCCGGCAGACGATTGCCAAGCCCGGAGTGACTGTCGAAGAAGCTGTAGAGAACATCGACATCGGCGGTCCGGCAATGGTGAGAAGCTCTGCAAAGAACCATAAGTCCGTGACGATCCTTGTTGATCCGGCCGACTACGCAGTCGTTCTTTCTGAACTCAAGGCGACCGGTTCAACCATGATCGAAACCCGCCGCCGATTGATGGTCAAAGCCTACAAACACACGGCCGATTACGATGCAACCATCACGGCCCACTTCGCTTCTGTATATGGAGTAAACTGATCAATGGCAAAGAATTTAGTCATAGTCGAGTCACCTGCAAAGTGCAAAACGATTTCCAAATATCTTGGAAAAGACTACGCTGTCCGCGCCTCGATGGGGCACGTCATCGACCTTCCCGAACGCGAGCTTGGCATCGACATCGCCGACAATTTCAAACCGAAATACATCGTCTCGAAGAACAAGAAAAAGATCGTGGCAGAGATCCGCGAAGAAGCCGCCAAGGCCGATGTGATCTACCTCGCGCCTGACCCTGACCGCGAAGGAGAAGCGATTGCCTGGCACATCGCATCGCAGATCAATGGCGAAGGGAAAACCGTTTGCCGCGTGCAGTTCAACGAGATCACGAAGAAAGCGGTTCTCGCCGCAATAGAGAATCCGCACGAAATTGACATGAACAAGGTCAACGCTCAGCAGGCACGAAGAATTCTTGACCGCATCGTGGGCTACCAGATCTCACCGGTGTTGTGGCGCACTGTGTTCAAAGGACTTTCGGCCGGACGAGTTCAGAGCGTCGCACTGCGAATCATCTGCGAGCGAGAGGACGAAATAAAGATCTTCAAGCAGGAAGAATATTGGTCGGTTCTTGCATCATTCGATAAAGAAGGTGCCGTTTTCGGAGCCAAGCTCCAGAAGATCGACGGCGGTAAAGTCGATCTCAAATGCGAAGCCGATGCTAAAGCGATAATTGACAAATGCAAGTCTGCCGCTTGGACGGTTTCCGATGTTGTAAAAACCGAAAAAGTCCGTCGCCCTTATGCGCCTTTCATTACCAGTACGCTACAGCAGGAAGCGTCACGCAAGCTTGGTTTTTCGGCGGCGCGAACGATGCTTGTGGCGCAACAACTTTACGAAGGTCTTGAGCTCGGTGGACTCGGAACGCTCGGTCTCATTACCTACATGCGAACCGACTCGACCCGTATTTCCGACGACGCGACTGCCGATGCACGCAAGTTCATCCAGACAGAATTCTCCGACAAATATCTGCCGGCAAAGCCCAATGTTTATGGCAAGTCGAAGAACGCGCAGGACGCCCACGAAGCGATCCGCCCGTCGCAAGTCTCGCTTGAATTTTCGCCGGAGCTTGTGAAGAACTACCTTACGAAAGATCAGTATCGTTTGTATGAATTGATCTGGAAGCGTTTCCTCGCAAGCCAGATGACACCTGCAATTTTCGATTCGACTCGCGTTGATCTTTTGGCCGCCGGATGCACATTCCGCGCCAACGGTTCGATCATGAAGTTCGATGGTTTCCTTGTTCTTTACGATGAAACCGTCGAAGAAAAAGGTGACGAGGAAGGCGAGAATGCGCGTCTGCCGCTTATCGCAACTGGCGACGCATGCAAGTGCCGCGACATGAACGGTCATCAGCATTTCACCCAGCCGCCGCCGCGATACACCGAAGCTTCGTTAGTCAAGGTGCTCGAAGAAAAAGGCATCGGCCGTCCATCGACCTACGCTCAGATTATCGACACGCTCAAGAAGCGTCATTACGTTGAGCTTGATGCACGTCGATTCGTTCCGACCGAGGTCGGCTTCATGGTCAAGAATATTCTCGTGCAGGAATTCGCCGCAGTGTTCGATGTTGGTTTCACCGCCGATATGGAAAAGAAACTCGACGGCATCGAAGAAGGAAGTTCGCAGTGGGTCGCAGTACTTCAGGAGTTTTACGACCCGCTTGCCAAGCGCCTCGAAGATGTGAAGAGCGGCATAAAAGAAATCCGCAAACAGAATCAGGAAGAGACCGACCGCGATTGCCCCGAATGCGGCAAGCACAAGCTGATGATCAAGTGGAGCCGCAACGGGCGATTCTATGCCTGCGCCGGTTTCCCCGCTTGCAAATACACCGAGCCGCTCAATAAAAACGAGCCCGAACACACCGACGAAATCTGTGACAAATGCGGCGCTCCAATGGTCGTGATCAATATGCGCGGAAACAAGTTCCTCGGTTGTTCAAAATATCCTGAATGCAAAAATGCCAAGTCGGTTCCGACCGGTGTTCCGTGTCCGAAAGATGGCTGCGACGGCCAGCTTTCCGAGCGCACAACCAAGCGCGGAAAGAAATTCTTCGGTTGCGGAAATTATCCCAAATGCGATTTCGCCTCCTGGGATCGGCCAGTTCTTGAGCCATGCCCAGCCTGCGGATTCCCTGCGATGATGGTCAAGGAAAGTCGCAAAGACGGCGGCAAAAAGTATTGCCCGAAATGCAAACACACGGTTGAAAACAGCGAGAATGAAGAGAAGGAATAAATGTTTACTCATGGCGTCGCTGTCCGAGCCCAACAATTTAATCAAGATTCTTCATTAGCCTGAGGTGTAGTGTTTCGGGTTCTTGTGGATCTTTTGGAGTTGCATCAAAAAGACACCAAAATTCGCCGGATTTATATTTGTCGCCTGAGGTTTTTGAATGACTGACGAAGAATATTACCGCGCGAAACTGGCGATGCTGCGCAAGCACATCGTTCCTGCCAATTCCGTTTTGATCGTGACCCACGACTACCCCGATCCTGATTGTCTCGCGGCCGCTTTGGGCATGCAGCATCTGGTGCATTCGTGGGGTGTCGATACGGTTCAGATCACCTTTGGCGGCTTTGTTGGGCGCGCCGAAAATCGTGCGATGATCCGTCTGCTCGGCATAGATGTGGTGCCGGTGATGCTAATCGACATTTCGCAGTTCGACCGTGTGATTGTTGTCGATTCGTTTCCTGGAACCGGCCATGTTTCTCTTCCGGCTGGGCAGAAGATCGACGTTGTGCTCGACCATCATCCCAATCAGCCGAATGCCGAAACGAAGTTTTACTACGACATCCGCAAAGATCTCGGCTCAACCTCGACGCTTGTTTCGAAATACATTCTCACGGCGGGGCTCAAAATTCCTTCGCGGCTTGCGACTGCGCTGTTTTATGGTATCAAAACCGACACCAGCGAGATTTCGCGAAATGTTTCTCCCGAAGACCTCGAGATGTACAAGCATCTTTTCGATCTGATTGATCACCACCTGCTTTCGCAGATCGAAACACCGGCGCGTGATCAGGAATATTTCCGTGTGCTTCACAAGGCCACCGGCGAGCTTGAAATTTACGATGAAGCCGAGGTCGCATACACGCATCTTGGGAAAATCTCGGCACCTGACAGTGTTGCAGAGATCGCTGACCTCTGTTCGGCAATGGAAGGCATCACGACGATCGTCTGTTCGGGATTTTTCAACAATCAGATTTTTTATTCTGTGCGTGTGAAGAATGCCGATCACAATGCCGGAACGATTGCAATGAACATCGCCCGCGAGCAGAGCGGCTTCGGTGGCGGACACGCGAGTATGGCGGCTGGCCGCATACCTCTGCGCGATCCGCACGCCGATCACGACGAAGCTTTGGTGAAATTTGAAAATGCGTTCCGACGCATTCTTGACATAGATAAAATCGAACCCGAAACAATTATGGAAAAGGAAGATTGACATGTGGGACTATACTGACAAAGTGAAAGATCATTACCTTCACCCGCGCAATGTGGGCGAGGTCGAAAATGCCGATGGAGTGGGCGAGGTCGGCAGCCTCAAATGCGGTGACGCATTGCGCCTCTCCTTCAAGCTCGACGAGAATAAAAAAATTGTCGATATCAAATTCAAAACCTTCGGTTGCGGAAGCGCGATTGCCAGCAGTTCGGTGCTTACCGAGATGTGCAAAGGCAAGACAATCGAAGAGGCCGAGAAGATCACCAACCAGATGATCGCCGACGAACTCGGTGGTCTGCCTGCCGAAAAGATGCACTGCTCAGTCATGGGTCAGGAAGCTCTCGAGGCTGCAATCCGTTTCTATCGCAGCGGCGGCAAAGACACCGAGCCCGCGGTCAAACACGGTCATGTAGTCTGCACTTGCTTCAATATTACCGATCTTGAAATCGAAGAGGCAATCATTCAGAACCAGCTCAAAACCGTCGAGGAAGTGACCAACTACACAAAAGCCGGCGGCGGTTGTGGCGGTTGCATCGGCGACATCGAAGAGATTCTTGCCCGCATCAACGGCGTTGGCAAAGTCGCCGAACCTTCGGCTCCAAGAATGACCAATGTCGAAAAAATCGAGAAGATCAAAAAGGTACTCGACGAAGATGTCCGTCCGCTTCTTCACCACGATGGCGGCGACTGTTCCTTGGTCGATGTTGATGGTAACACCGTCTTTATAAAGTTCGGTGGGCATTGTGCTGGCTGTGCGCATTCTTCTGTCACTCAGTTCTCTGTTGTCGAGAGGATTTTGAGAGAGAAGGTGTTGCAGGAGATTGTTGTTGTAAAGGCGTAAGCCTATTTTTGATTTTTTGATAAAAAAAAAGTCAGAAGAAAACAAAGCATTTAAGTCCGGAAGGGCTACCGCCCTTAAACCTGGCAAGGAAGATGTGACCATAAAACCCCGTCGCACAGCTCCGCCCCCTTTCAAGGGGGCTAAGGTGATGCGAGGGCAGTGGTGATAGCTATTTGACAAATGAGAATTGGTGTGGCAGAGGCGAAGTCGATTGCCAGTTTCTTCGTTGCGGAGGGACCGGCTGTAAGCCGGATAGGAGTTCTCTGGTTTAAAATGCGCCAGGAGGGACTGGAAGAAAAACGCCGATAATGAACGAAACGAAGTGTAGTGAATGATAGGCGTTTTTGTGCGAATGAAATGAAGTTCCCGAGCTGATGAGGAAATAGAACGCTGGGCCGAGTTTCTTCCGCGTTAGGGGGGACTGGAGGAAAAACGCCGGTAATGAACGAAACGAAGTGTAGTGAATGATAGGCGTTTTTGTGCGAATGAAATG
>CAIOZP010000290.1 GCA_903862805.1 uncultured Fibrobacterota bacterium | reverse complement strand
GCCTACTATAATTATCTTCTCGCAAAAGAAACCGCCGCGGCCGACAGTGAATTGCTTGCGCAGGCCAAAGTTCATCACGAACAGGCGGTGACGCTTTCGCAGCTTGGAACACAGCCACGCTACACCGTGACCAAGGCCGAGGTTGATCTTGCCAACGCCCTGAACACCTATGAATCGTCATTAGCCGCGATTTCTATGGCGAAGGTTCAGCTTGACAATGCGGCAGGAATTCAACTTCCGGACAGCCTGCTTCCTTCCGATAACCTCTCTGCGCCGGAGTCCGACATATCGGTAGAGGCGGCACTCGCATCTGTCAACGATCGTCACGATGTGAAGTCTGCCGATCTGAAAATCACGGCATCTAACTTTCAGCTTAAAGGAGCAAGGTCGGCGTATCTTCCAACGCTCGGTGCTTATGGCGGATATTCGCTCTCGAATATCGATGGCGGAACTTACACAAAGGGCTGGAATGCCGGACTGAATCTGACGGCCAATATCTATTCGGGTGGAAGCATCAAGGCCGGTGTTGATCAGGCATCGGCCACATTGTGCGGCGCCGAGGCATCTGCAAAATCCGCGCGGATCAATGCCGAAATGGAAATCCGCAAGGATCTCATCGCCCGTGACGATGCACTACGCCGGATTGCTTCGTCGCAAAAATTGATTCAGTCTTCGCAGGAAGGTTACACGCTTGCAACGGAGAGATTCGCAAACGGTGCCGGTGGTGCGCTCGATGTCGAAGATGCCTTGGCCGCACTCGCATCTGCAAAAATCGGACTTGCAAAGGCACACTACGATTATCATGTCGCGGCAGCAACATTACGTTCTGCAACCGGCGCTGATTTTTCATCAAAGTAAATTTTCGGAGGACCAATGGATAAAAGAATTTGGATAGGTGGTGCCGTGCTTGTTACGGCAGGACTCGCATTCGCGGCATTCAAGATTTTTGGCGGCCACAGCGAGGCACCGGTATGGAAACTCGCCAAGGTTGACAAAGGGGAATTGACTCAAAGTATCACCGCAAGCGGAACGCTCAATCCGATGAAGCAGGTTGATGTTGGAACACAGGTTTCAGGAACAGTTGCAAAGCTCTACGCCGATTTCAATTCACATGTAAAAGCCGGTCAGCTTATTGCGTTGCTCGATACAACATTCCTCAAAGCATCTGTAGATGATGCGCAGGCCTCGCTTGCCAAAGCCACCGCGCAGTTCGAATTGTCGGGACACATACTCGATCGTGCAAAAGGGCTCTTCGCCAAAGGGCTTTCGGCGCAGGCTGATGTCGATCAGGCGCTGTCCGATTTTTCTGTGGCGCAGGCCAATGTCACAAGTGCAAAAGCTCAGCTTGACAGAGCGCGAATCAATTTAGCTTATGCGAAGATCGAATCACCGGTGAACGGAGTCGTGGTTTCGCGCAATGTTGACGTTGGTCAGACAGTTGCGGCGAGCCTTAGTGCGCCCACGATTTTTGTCATCGCCGACGATCTCACACGCATGCAGGTTCAGGCAGGTGTTGACGAGGGCGACATCGGTCAGGTCAAGGTCGGACAGAACGCAAGCTTCCATGTCGATGCTTATCCAGAAAGCACATTCACCGGCGTGGTCAGCCAGATCCGGCTTCAGCCGACGACAACGCAGAATGTTGTAACCTACACGGTGATGGTTGATGTCGGTAATCCCAATCTCACGCTTCTGCCCGGAATGACGGCCAACATCAATATCGAAATACAAAAAGTGAACGACAAGTTCATCGTTCCATCCGAAGCGCTCACCTTCAAACCGCAACGACCGGACGGTGCAAAATGGAAGGGTCACAAGAGTGACAATCACGGCGATACGACAGCGAAAAAATCGCATCGTGAAAATGGCAGCAAGGT
>CAIOZP010000289.1 GCA_903862805.1 uncultured Fibrobacterota bacterium | reverse complement strand
CGGAATTGTGATGTGGTGCTGTGTTGCTGCGATGTAGACCACGAGGTGGTGTGGGGCAATCTAAAACGTCAGGAGATTGACGATATCTGGTTTAGCGCCACGGCGAACAAATACCGATTCGCACATTTGGAGCGGAGGTATTCGGAACTCGACCTCTGCAAAACCTGTGACCTTGTAACCAAAGGAAATAATGTATGAGTCTCCCCAAATACGATAAAGACGCTCCATTCTGTGACCCCGTATTGCGGTGCGACAGTTGCGTAAAAATGGTTTACGCCCAAGATTTGAGAAGCCTGGGAATGTGCAGGCATTGTGGAAACCGAAGAGTGCGAAGCCTAAACATCCTCAACGATGAGGAGAGACAAGAGTTGATCGATAATAATGTAGATCCCGATTTTATCGCATTGTTCGGTGAGGTGAGCGTATGAGCAATATTACCCTGGGAATCCCGTGTTATCAGACTGCCTCCGCCGAGACCCTGGAAGATTACATGCGCCTCGCTTATTATTTGGGCAGGCGTATGCCGGAGCATGACTTTTTCCTGGCCATCAAAAGCAAAACCGAGCAGTTCCGGGCCAGGAACGCCATCGTTACCGCCGCGCTGCAAATCAATTCCGAATTCATCTGGATGCTCGATGACGATCATGTTCTCGATTGGGAGGAATCACGCGGCCCCAACACTCGATATGGGATGATCAATGCCTTGTTGAAGCACATGGAGGAAGATCCCAAACTGGGAATAGTCGGAGCACTCTACTATCACCGCGGAGCCGACTGCCGTCCGGTTGTGATGCGGGATTCACCTCTGGGGGGATATCAATTTCTGCGGGAAGATGAGTTGACAAACTCATTGCAGGAGGTCGCAGTCACCGGAGGCGGGTGTATGCTGATCAGGTCGGCCATATTCGATAAAATTGAGCCTCCCTGGTTCTCTCCGGAATATGATCTCGGAACCGACCTGCAAATCTGCGAAAAAGCCAGAAAACACGGGTGGACTGTAGCTTGTGATACCTCCATCACCATCGGCCATGTGCTCACCAGACGGGAAATAGTGACCGAGCGCAACCGCAACCGCATAGCCATCGAAAACCAATCGCATTTGCACATCGAGGCGGAAGAGGGAATCAAGCGAACTTCAGCGTTACCTCGCGGGATGCGAATGTTCCGCCGGTGCTGCCGCTGTTGTTCGATCCGCTCAGCGGCCATGTTGATGTAACGTAGAGCCGATCGGTCTGATCGGGATCGTAAAGACCGACAACAGATACAACCGTATCAATGCCGGAAATTGCGTCGATTGTGTCGGAGAAATGATGCGCAAGAGTAAGCTTTCCACCGATCCTCAGTGAATCGATCTGCACCAGACGCGGCTGGACATCCCACTTGATCGTTGATCCGCGAAGTGCCGGTGACATTATCGAGTCGTTGACCGCGCGCTTGAGGTCGGCCCTGAGCTGATAATACCGGCCCTGCCGTTTCTGCTTGGCAAGCGTTGTAGCATCTGTCAATAAAATCCATGCGCTCCAAGCGTTTGTTACGTTGACGGTTGGACCGAAGCGTATGCGCATTGCAACGGTTCCGGTGTAAAGCGAAGCATCTATCGTGCCCGGCAGATAAGTCACCGAGTCGCCGTTCTGAGATGGAACCGAATCGACCTGCGAAATCCACTGGGCGCTGTCTTTGCGAATGGGACAGTGGAACCATATCGAGTGACGCGCTCCGTTGTTGTTGCAGCCCCATGAGGCAACCACGTCGTTGAACTCGTTGACATCGAAGCCGAGTTCAGGGCCGGTTGAATCCACCAGATGTCCGGCATCGCTGATCTGGAAAACGCTGTCAGGTGCAGGATTCAAAGCAGTCGCCACAACGGTGAACCGTTTGCACTGGATGCGGCTTGCATTCCAGTCACGCCATGCGGCCCACAGATGTCCTGGCGACACGGCAAGTGCGGGAACTTCGGCTTGTGTTTCGTTGTCGATTTTCATTTTGCCGACGAGATTGATTTTCGATCCGATTACTGCAAGCGTGCAAAGGTACATGCCATC
Source organism: uncultured Fibrobacterota bacterium (assembly GCA_903862805.1). Classification (GTDB taxonomy): domain Bacteria; phylum Fibrobacterota; class Chitinivibrionia; order Chitinivibrionales; family CAIOZP01; genus CAIOZP01. The sequence goes on along the minus strand of CAIOZP010000289.1, from coordinate 2,588 downwards.
GGCTTTTTCGTAGAGACAGGCAAATTTTCCACGGCTATAGCAGGCGACCGCCGCGTGTGATATGTATTTGCTTCCAACCGTCGGGCCGGTCACTCCGGAATCAATGGCGAAACTGTCCAATATTCCGTTGTCGGCATTGGCCACGTTGGTGTCAACTAAAAGCACCTGTAAAATGTTGGATGGTGGAAACGCTGTTCCGCGTGTAACGGCGACAATTACGTTTCCATCGGAATCGACACAAGCCGATGGCGAGATGAATTTGCCGGTATCGCTTGAGGAACCGTTTGAAAGCAGTATGTTCGATCTTTGAGCTATTGCGACTGTGTCCGGTGAACCATTGGTCAGATGGATTCTTCTCATGCAGAGGGCATTTGAACCGGCACGATAAAAAAACAGGAAAAGTTTTCCAGCGTAGAATGCCATTGAATTGTAAACGCTCATTGGGGTCGATATGCTGCGCGTCCCATGAGATCCGATTATTACAGAACTGTCTGCTGTTTGGTACTGTGCATCTAACGAAAAAACAGTCGAGCTGTCATCTTTGCCCTTTACAATGGAAAGACAACTGTACGGATCAACTCCGGTAAACAGAGGAACAAGAATGTCTGTACTGGTTTCGGTCACACCCTGAATGTTGCTGAGCTGCGCGAAAACCTTTGTGATTATTGGGGTAGTACCACTTATCCTTGCGTTGAGAAACAGTGCCTGACCATGTCCGACAAGTTTGCAGTCGCTGCGGTAAGTACCATCGGCCGCAAGGCTGTCGGGCCAGACGTGGATCATTTGGGTGTCTTTTGCCGCTATGTAAACGCTGTCGCCGCGGGCATCGGCATTGAGCGTCGATGCCGCCGATGTGAAACCGGTCTGAACGCGCGAGCTCGCCGAAACATACGGTGTGACAGAAAGCAATGCGGCAAGCGCAAGTCCGGTCAAGACGCAACAGCGCTTACCGTTTGTCAATTGATGCCGATCCATCCGAAAGATCATGTCACTTCCGATTCTTGTCGCGAATGAACCTCTGCGTCGAAACCTCATCAATGAATGCCTGCTCGACCCTGTTCCGTTCGACTTTCCATTCGAGATGCCGCTTTTCTTTAAGCGTCTCGAGCACTTTGCGTGCCTGCGAAGCTTTCACAAGACGCCGTCTTATGTATTCGGCATCTGCCTCCATTTCCTGAATGAACTTTCCTTTGCTGAGCATTTCCTGCTTCATTGAGTTGCGCCATGAAACCGTGGTGCGCAAACTCAGGATATTGGATCTCTTCTCCGAAACGGCGCAGCGCTGTTCCGACTGCATTCCCCGGAGCTGCTCGGACAAGTCGTTCAGCTCGGTTTGTGCAGATGTTATTTCGCCACGCTTCTTGCCAAGCTGTTCCTGAAGCGCCTCTTCGCGCCGGATGCGGAGTTCGAGAAGAGTCTCAAGCGGGAAATGAAATTTTTTCATGAAGTCCGAATCCGTATTTCTTGCAGGTTGACCACGTCAAAATAATGAAAACCAATATATGACCTCGAAATGAAATTGTCACCAGTCAAGAATTTTTATAGTTGAAAGATGTATTCTTGTGAGGTCTTACCCGTCACCAGACTATCATGAACACGATTTCGGGGATTTCAGGATTGACATGATTAAGGCATATCGCTTCGCGGGTGGGATTCTTAATAACTCTGTTCATCCTTTAATCCCGATAATCGTGTTCAAGACAATTATTATATCACTCCCCATACAGCGGATGTCCCTTCTGCTTTTTGATTTCTGCAAAATGATTCTGAGTTGGTCCAGTTAATTTGACAGGAAAATCCGATTTTTTAGTTGGATTTATATGCATATCATCAAGCGGCCTGGGACAGTTTGACCCTCCCAATATAAATATCCATTGGGTAGTTGTAAAGTAAGGATGAATGTTCCCTACGATTGTTGTATCTATCAAAGAACTCAGATAAACCGATACGACATTCTGAAACCGATCTATAACCACGGATAAAGAGACTTGACCTTTTAACCCGAGGTTTTTGTTTTGTTGGAAATGATTCAGAATCGGGGTTCTAATGACCATCGTTGTTAATGCTTCGACCTTGCTTTCAATCCTTATTAGCAAGCCGGAGCGCGAGTCTGTATAATCGTGACACTGTGTCCTGCCTGTGATGCCCCATTGCGGGGAAGGTTGATTCGATGAAGTTCATTTTCAGATTCCTTTCAGTTGAAGATTGAATGATGCTCTGACGACACATGGGAATTGTGCTTGGCGCGGCCATTGCTATCATGCCTGAAAAACGAGTGAGATAACTCATCAAGATACGGTTAGCTAATAACTGAATGGAATTTAGCGGTGCTGTTTTGTGCCTTATTTGTGCCCAGAGCAGTAACAAGTCGTTGTATATTATTGATTAATAAGACATAATAAGAGAACGGGCGCTTTCACATGCGAAGCGCCCGTTCTCAATTTTGCCGTTAACTCTCTGCCTGCGTCCGAAATTTGGGAAGTCGGGACGGTCGGCAACACACAAGGGAGGTGTACGGAGAATCTTTCGGCTACATTTATTCTATCGGACATACGGAAAGGGCGCTTTAGCTTTTTTGTAACGTATTT
>CAIOZP010000288.1 GCA_903862805.1 uncultured Fibrobacterota bacterium | reverse complement strand
GCCGATGCCGCATGAAACAGCGCAATACTCCGGTCGTGCATAGCCCCAGAACAAGGTGGAAAACGATCCGCTGCTTCCGTGATGCGGAACGACTGCGACATCACTGCAAAGCTGCTCGTGTAAAGAATCGGCAATGCAATTCATCGAAGTGCTGTCGATGTCACCAGTGATCAGATACGACGTAGTGACATCGGTGATTTTTAAACAGAGTGAAAATGCATTTTCATCTTTGCCTGCCGTATCGAAACCATACGGCGGCCATAGACATCGCGCCGTCACTCCCGAAAAAATTTGCAATGAATCTCCGGCCGAAATTCGCCTGAATGACAAACGCCCCTTGTGGGCGGGCATTGAGTCGCATATTTCTACGCTATCCTGGAACGGTGATATGACAATGCTGATCCGGCCGGTTACTGTTTTGTCAAGCAAACCGATATTGCCGATATGATCTTCGTGACCATGCGAAAGAATGATTGTTGTGATTTTTGGCGCACCGATTTTTTCCCATCCGTCAAGCCATCCGGCAGCACCGCTGCTTGGGCCGACATCGATGCAGACCGCACTATCGCCTTCACAAACAATCTGCGCAAGCCCTTCTCCTACGTCAAGTACAGCGAAGGTTGTGACCGTATGTTCCGTTTTTGCACCGGTGCAGGAACAGAATAACAGCACGACTGCAAGAAGTTCAGCGGCCGCATATTTCAACGCTTGCATCAACATATGTCCTCCATATTTTTTTGCCATTGTCGATTACATGCAACGAGGTTTTGAGTCCGGCGCGGGAGCGGCCGCGTTTCGACGAAAGCCACCGTGCGGAAAAGGTAAGGTCATCAATGTTCAGCGCTAAGAGCGAGACTGACTGTGAAAAATCAACCTGACCTATTCGCGTACTGTCAATCATTTCTGCGAGCCTATATCCGTTAAAAATCCCGCCGGATCTCTGTGTGACTGATGATCCGATATTCAGCGAAAACATTCCGGAATGCGGCATCAGCTCCATCGATATTTTCTGCCATGCCGACCCCGAATCCGGCGACCGGCCGTCGAAACGAATCTGGAGTGGCACACGACTTTTAAGCAGAATCCGGCTCTGCCAAGTCAATACGTTTCCAGATTCAGACAGTATTCCGTTTGCGGAGCCGCCGAGTTCGATCATGTTCTTTTTTATAAGGAATGAAATCGCCGGATTCGTGACCTGATAATCGGCGGAATCGTTTTTGCGCAGACTTGATGCCATAGCACTCATCGGCGGTGCAAAGCCTTTCGAGAGCGCACCGCACCGCAAGGCCATTGACAAATCGGGAATCGTGAGGTTGAGTTCTATTTTTGCCCCGGCGCTTTTTTTGTCGAGGGATGATGCGGCATTTATCACCGCCGAAAGGCTGCCAACTGTGCCGCCGAATTGTCCGGCTACAAATTCGCCATGACGCATATCGCTTGACATTTGCGAAACAGAAAGTCCGCCGTAAATCATTCTGCCGCCAAGAGCGATTGATCCGCATTCGGCATGTTCCGATTCGCGATCGTGGCAGAAGAATCCACCCTTGAGAAAACCGCCGTTAAAATTTGCCGCAATTCCATTGAACGCCGATGCGCCACCGTATTTCGCATTTGTCAACGGGCCGGAATTTATTGATGGCGCAAAG
>CAIOZP010000287.1 GCA_903862805.1 uncultured Fibrobacterota bacterium | reverse complement strand
TCAGGTTCAGGGAACAATCAACGGGATCGGCGAGCGCTGCGGCAACGCCAATCTCATCACGATCATTGCGGCGCTTCAGCTGAAGCTTGGAATGAAAATCCTCGATCCGGCTCATCTTGCAAAGCTTACGGAGCTTTCTGTGTTTACAAGCGAGATTGCAAATCTTTCGCATAACATCCGTGCGCCTTATGTTGGCGAGGCTGCGTTCTCGCATAAGGCAGGCGCGCATGTTGACGGAGTGCGAAAAGTGCGAGAGAGCTTCGAGCATATTCCGCCGGAAAGTGTCGGCAACAGTCGTCGATTTGTTGTTTCGGATCAGGCGGGAAGCGGAACGGTTATTGAAAAACTTCGCGACCTCAAACCTGATCTCGACAAGAAAGATCCAGCGGTAAAAAAGCTGCTTGCGAAGATCAAAGATATGGAGTCGGAGGGCTATCATTTTGAAGCTGCCGACGGTTCCTTCAAATTGATTGCTCTTGAAATACTCGGCGACTTCGTTGCACCGTTCGAGGTACTCGGGTTTCGTGTGATCGAAGATAAAAATGAAAACGGCGAAACCGTTTCGGAAGCAACCATAAAGGTACGGGAAGGTGATGTAATCGAGCACACTGCGGCAGATGGAGACGGGCCGGTCAACGCCCTCGATGCTGCGCTGCGCAAGGCCTTGGTAAAGCTCTACCCCAACCTTTCTTCGGTAAAGCTCGAAGACTTCAAGGTGCGAGTGCTTGACGGAAAAGAAGGAACAGGTGCGAAGGTGCGTGTTCTTATCGAGTCAAGCGACGGCCGTGAACGCTGGGGAACAATTGGCGTTTCGAGCAATATCATCGAAGCGAGCTGGCTGGCACTGACAGACAGTCTCAAGTACAAACTGATGGTTGATATGATGGCAAAGAAAAAGAAAAGCAGGAGCTGATATATGAAAGACATCGATTGGGGTAATCTAAGTTTCTCGTACATGGATACTGGCGCATTCGTCAAGGCTGAATACCACGACGCCAAATGGGGCAAGATAGAGAAGTGTACTGATGCACATATGCCACTGCATATCGCTGCAACTTCACTGCACTATGGACAGTCGTGCTTTGAAGGGCTGAAAACATTCACCATGAAAAATGGCGAAGTTGCAATTTTCCGTCCGGAAGAGAATGCTCGCCGCATGTTTGAAACAGCCGATCGCCTGATGATGGTCGGCCCTCCGGAGGAACTATTCGTTGAGGCATGTTACGAGGCGGTCAGGCTCAATCGTGACTACGTTCCGCCCTACGGAACCGGCGCGAGCATGTATCTGCGTCCGTTGCTCATTGGCACGACTCCTCGCGTTGGCGTTCAGGCCGCCGAAGATTTCCTCTTCGTTGTTTTAGCTATGCCGGTTGGCCCTTACTACAAGAACGGATTCTTTCCGGTCAAGTCATGGGTTCAAGAGAAGTACGACCGCGCAGCTCCTCACGGCCTCGGCCATGTGAAAGCTGCTGCCAACTATGTCGCCGGACTCAAGGGAGACTACGAAGGCAAAAAGCTCGGATATCCGATCTGCATGTATGTTGATTCGGCGGAACACAAATACATCGAGGAATTCGGCACCAGTAATTTTGTCGGCATAACAGCAGATAAAAAGTACATAACACCGGCTTCCGATTCGATCCTCAAGAGTATCACGAACAAGAGTCTTCAGACCCTTGCTGAAGATATGGGCTACACCGTCGAACGTCGTCTGATTGCATTTGACGAGCTTTCAAAATTTTCGGAAGTCGGGGCATGTGGAACTGCTGCGGTTATTACACCAATCCATTCGGTCACCCGTGGCGACAAGACGATTACCTTTGGCTCAGCTGATAAGGCTGGTGAAGTTCTTACCGCGATGTTTAAAGAGCTTCAGGGAATCCAGTATGGCGATGTCGCAGATCGTCATGGATGGATGAAGGTTGTCAAATAAGATCTGATTGACAAACGAGAGTAAAAAATAAAGAGGCCGATCCGGATTAGGATCGGCCTCTTTCTATTCCATGAATTTATCAGATCACGGCGAAGTTGCGATCCTTCCGTTGTAACCGACTACACAAAGCTGACTGCCGGTTGAAACGATCGAATTTGCAGTAGTACCGAATGCCACGATTTGTACGTCAGTCCAAGCTGTTCCATCCGGAGATGAAAAAACGTGCGTCTGGTCTGCGTTGGCAAACACAGAGACAAATTCGCTTCCTGACCACACAACTGAATAGAGGTCAAGGCTACCGCTGTAAGGAGATGACCACGATGTCCCATTGGACGAAAGTTCGACATCACCATTACCACCGACTGCGACAAATACAGATCCGTTCCAAGCTACCGAGTAAAGCTGTGACGTCGTTGCAGTTGGTTGACTTGTCCAAGTGACCGCATCGGGCGAGGTAAGGATCGCGCCAAACGTCGCCATTGAATCGCCAACTGCCACAAACTGGGAGCCAGTCCAAACTATTGACTTAAGGTTGAAATCGCTGAAGCCTGTGGTCGTATCTGTCCAGGTAGAACCATCAATAGATTTCTCAAGTTTGCCGTTTTGGCCGACAGCGACATACTGGCTACCGTTCCACACCACCGAATTACAGATAGAACTTCCGTAACTGGCGAAGCTGGTCACTTTTGTCCACGCGGTGCCGTCCGGCGATGTGTAGATGTTGTCATAGACGCCTGTCAGCTTTCCGTCGGCAATGAATTGACCGTTCGCCCATTTGATCGACATGAGATTATTGTCTGCTGCGTTGACCAATGACCAGGTCACAGCGTCGGTTGATGTAAGCGTTCCGGAGTCGGAAACCGCAACATATTTGCTTCCGTTCCATGCGACATCTCTTATCAATGCTTTTGTATAACCGGAGCTTCTGATCGTCCAGGCCGTTCCCACACCAAGCGGCCGCCATACTGCATACAGAGAAACATCTGCACTTGCAATTGTGTAGAATCCGCCAGCCGGATACATCGTTCCCAATGTGTCTGGCTGCGTGTTCCATCCTGCGAAATAATAGCCGGTATCAACAAGGTCTCCGGTATTGTCGAGGACTGTCACCCTGTCAGCGCTGAGATGATTTACTGCATCAATCGGCACCATTCCGCGGTTACTTCCGTTTCCAAAGTATGTAACCTTGTAAGTAGGAACCTTAAACACCGCCTTGATAGTCATATTTGCAGTTACATTGCGAACAGTAAAAGAAGCGCCAACCGTCGTGTCGTTGCCGTCGAGGATCAGCGAGTCGTATGTGTAACCGCCACCTGGAGTGATCGTGTAAACAACGCTGTCACCATAGTTGACCGTAGTGGCTCCAAGCGGAGTGATTGTGCCATTTGCTCCGTTGCTCGAAGTCACTGTGAATGTCTGCTTCTTGAACACAACACGAACCGTATGAGCCGTCGTGACATTTTTTACAGTGTAGCAGGCAGCAACAGTCTTGCTCACATTATCTACGATCAAGGAATCGATAAGGTATCCGGTGTTAGTCGATATCGAATAGACAATACTGTCACCATAATTGACGGTCGAAGCGCCTAATGGCGTGATAGTTCCACCGGTGTTTTTGCTTGAAGTAACCGTGAAAGTTTGGAGCTTGAACACAGCACGGATTGTCGTGGTTGCGGTGATGTTGCGAATCGTAAACGATGTGCCGAGCGTAGTATCGTTTCCGTTGAGTATCAGCGAGTCGAGCAAATAGCCGGTGGTCGGCGCTATTGCATAGACTAAGCTGTCCCCATAGCTAACGGTCGATGCGCCCAAGGGCGTTATGGTTCCGCCAGTGTTTTTGCTCGACGTCACAGTCAATGCTTGAAGCCTGAACACTGCACGGATCGTATGAGCTGCTGTCACATTCGCAAATGTAAAGGACGTCGTCGAATCGGAAGGTGTTCCATCGACAATTAATGAATCGACCAAATAGCCGGTAGTCGGTGCAATTGTAATAGTCTTGTTCGACCCATAAGCAACTGCATTATCTGTCGGACTAATCGTTCCACCGGTTCCTGCATTTGTAGTAACGGTAAAAGTCTTGAGTATGAACACAACACGGATCGTATGACTCTTCACTATGGTTGACAAAACAAGAATCGAATCGGCGATGCTCGTGTCTTTCCCATCAACAAGTACAGAGTCAAGAAGATAGCCGGTACTCACGTGAATAGTGTACCTGATCGAATCGCCCATGTGAACCGTGCTGTCGCCATTTGGCGATATGGTTCCGCCGGTTCCGGCACTCGCGCTCTGAACAAACTGCGTGTCGATCGCAAGCTTTGCCACGGCGGTAGAATCGATGCCGGCATCGTTGATGATAATGCATTTCCAGTTGCCGGTATCAGCGGCTGTAATCACGGAAATCGAGAGTGTGTCGGATTTAATTCCGGGCGCACTTGTGGCCGAATCTTTTGTGACGCCGTTTAGCTTCCAAACAAACGTCATCGGCGTGGTTCCGTTTGCAGATGCGATCATGGTGACAGAATGGCCCGATGCCACAGTCTGAGACTGAGGCTGACCCAGAACCGCAGGCGCGAGCAGTTGTTTGAACGTCACACGAATGACGTGGTCGGCTTTGATCTTCGCCAGTGTGTAAACGGTATCGGCTGTCTGGAGAACCCCGTTGTCTGTTATCGAATCGATCTCGTAATTTGGTTTCGGCTTGATTTGAAAAGTCATTCCCGCATTGTAAACCACCACCGAATCGCCCTTGGGCGTAATGCTTCCACTGTCACCGGCACTTGACGAAATGGTAAAAGTCTTCGTGCGAAAAACCGCCCTGATGGAATGATTCGCCTTCACATTTTTGAAGGTGTAGAAGGTGTCGGTGTATAGCGTGTCCTTACCATCAACACATATTGAATCGATGATGTGGGAACTGTCGGCGATAAACGAATAGGTCTTTGATCCGTTTTCAGCAACCGAAAAAGTCCCTGGAAATGTGATTGCTCCGCCGGTACCGGATTCGGCCCAGATCTTGTTGCCCTGCGCCGAAATGTTTATCTCCATGTCGGCGAGATTTGATCGGAGCGAACTGACCGAAACAGATCTAACATGAACCCTGTAAGTTCCCGGTGTCTGGAAAAGTACCTTGAGCTTTGGATATTTCGTGATTGTCCAGGTTGTGTCGGTCGTTACGGCTTTCTTCCCGACGATCGCACTCGAATCAATCATCCATTCGAAATTGTTGAGCGCCACGGTGTCATCGAACTGAAATGCTGCGACAAGCGTTATGGTGTCGCCTGCCTGTCCCGAAACAATCCAGGGATAAACAAACATTCCATTGACAGGTGCGAATGTCGCCGAGAGCGCGACCGTGTCGAGATTGATCGTTCCGGCTTCGATTGCAGAAACACCGCCGAGCATCAGAACCTTGTTGCCGCTTTGAATCATCAACGAAATGGAACCTTCTGACGGAACTTCTGTCAGCACAAACTGCCCTGATTTACCGGTCGTGTCGGCGATGAGTCCGCCCATCGTGGATACGACGGTGTTGGTCAGCGGCTTCTTTGCCGAATCGACCACCGTCCCGTTGACCGTTCCACCTTTGCGGTTGATGCTGATTGCCACGCTGTCGGTGTCACTTGACGCAACGGTAGTGATAGTTGTGCCGTAGCCGATTCCTTTTACAACTCCGTAAACCTTGAGCTGGCCGGGATCAACCTGAATCGGGCTGAAGTTTCCTTCGGGGAAGGTTCGCGTAGTTGCCGTCTGGTTCTCCACCTGAATCGCAGCATCAACCATGCTATCTGCCGGGAATCCGACGACAGCGCCCTTGATCCAGCCGAAGCGATAGACAAGCGAGGCGGCAGTATCGAGATTCTTTTTATCAAGCAGCGCAAAAGGAACACTGTCGCTCATCGTGTCGAGATAATCAGCTTTACGAAACGAGAAAACCTGTTTGCCAGAGGGAATTCCGCCGATCAAAAATCTTCCGTGCGAGTCTGTCAAAGTCGTTAAACCGCTTGGATAAGCCGTCACCATAGCATCTGACAATGGCCGACCCTTGATGTCCGTCACAGTTCCGCTGGCAGAAGCTGTAAACGATGAAGCATCATCGGGTGTCAGAAGATTTTTGTTCTTCGTGCAAGTTACCAGAAACAACGCGAAAACTAATGCGATCACGCCGACTATCGAATATCCGACTTGGCGAATTCGGCAATCAAGCTTCATACCGTTTCCCCTTGCAGAATTAAAAATTGACATTGCAGGCCAGTCCCATCTCTTTGGTTGACAGAACGGGAATCACCGAGAAGTAATGCTTCTTGACTTTCTTCGATTCAACAGCGCCGCAGATCAGCGCATCGACCATGTTCAAAACCCAGACTCCGCCGAGTGCGGCTATCGCGATGTCGCAGTTTGTTGCAGCGTCGTTCGCCTTGGCGATTGCAGCGTTTCCGCGACGGAGCCAGTGTGCCGGACTCTCGTTGGCTTGCACAGTTGATGGCGAGTGAGTGCGGAACGCATCGGCATCTTTCTTTGCCGACGACCACTCGTACGTGGTATATCCGACTGCCGCCGCGCCAACCACTGCCAGAACAAGCGAAGCTGTTCCCTGTCCGGCGTGTCCGGTGTAGAACTGACCCCAGCCCGGCAGAACTGTACTTCGGAACAGCGCCGACTTCGGATCGACCTTCTCGGCAAAGAGCGCCTTTGTGAGATCGTCCATTTTTCGTACAGCGATCTTTGCGTCGGCACTTGCGACTACCGATCCGCTTTCGGTTTCGATTATCCTTGCGGAAACAAGTCGAAGGCCGTTGTCTTCTGTGACCGATCCGGTGACGAGATATTTTGCGGCAAGCATTTTGCCCGCTTCAAGTGTCTTCGAGTCGTCAACCATTCCGGTTTGTGAAAATGCAATCTCCGAAACGACCTTTTGAAGCTGCGCCCGTTCGACAATAACGAAATGCTTCGTTTTGGAAATGTCGGTAACCGCTGCTTCCGAGACCATTTGCGCAGCCTGTGGCGGAACCGTTCCGTTCGCCGTGAACGGTAGCACTGCAATAGGAATCGATGTGGCGCTATCGGTTTTCATCTGCGAAAAAAGAATCGCAAAAAGCCGGTCGATGTCATCAACAGTCGCAGGCGATTTCGCAACTGCGGAAGTGTCAGGCTTTTTCACTTCGGCCTTTGCCACCGGAGCCACCTCATCCCAGTCGTCTTTGGCGGCGGCTTTTACCGGCGGCCAAGTGGATGTTGTGAGATCAAGAATCGAATTGTCGGAAAGCTGAACTTTTTTGAACTGTGATTTGTGCACCCGCCGTTGAGTTACAGAGCCATCGGAAGCGGTTGTCTCGATAATGAGCGTGTCTTTCTCCATCTTCACAAGTTTCGCCGAGCGCACCTTGCCATCAGTACCGGTAAACTGCGACATGTCAGATGCACTTGCCGCAGAAGCAATTACCGCAAAGATCACAACAAAGGAAACAGCCAACAAAGACCGAAAGCGGGGTCTCTCTCTTGTCAAGCAGAGCGAAAGAACCATATTGTCCCTCATCTATAATGTCATTGCCAGATCTCCCGCAACTTGCAAAAGCTTACGGGAAGCGGCACCGCATTTATCGCGACGAATCAAATATAAGTGATCCTGTCAACAAGGGGGAACTTGGCAGGATGGGGACTATGCGCTTTTGAACACTGCGACAAGATCGTCCATACGGCAGCAAATATTCAGATTCAGCTTCGGTATCATCCTGGGTTATCTCTGAAGGACACATCGGAAACCGTACTCGTCGGTAACTACACTCGGACTGTTGTAGTTGCGAACGGCAGATCGCAAAACCGTAGAATTCCAGTAGACCGAACAGCCGCGGAATATTTTGTAGGTTGATGCAGAATTGGTGCATAGTGGATTTGCTAATGGCCAACGGCTGTAATCTGCATACCAATCGTTGCACCACTGATACACATTGCCTTCCATATCGTAAAGCCCGAAGCTGTTCTTCCCTTTTTGGGCTACCGGATGTGTGGTTAAGACATTGGTTACGGATTTGGAATTGTTTTTATTCCATGAGTATTTGTCCGCCGAATCCGTTGAGTTATTGCCCCACCAGAAGTTTGTCGTTGTCCCGGCTTTAGCCGCGAACTCCCACTCCGCTTCTGTCGGAAGGCGATAGCCTTTCTTCGATGTATCGATAGTTATCCCGACAAGATCTTGGCAACCACTGCCTGTGCATGGAGTTCCGGTTATGCCGGTATACTTATAGACAGTATCCTTCCCTTCAAGTTTGCTCCTCGCATTGCAATACAAAACCGCATCAAACCAAGTTAAATGCTCAACTGGTCTTGTCAGATCACCTGTGAATTGTGACGGGTTCAAACTCATTACTCGCAAAAACTCCTGCTGCGTAACATGCGTTGAATCCATAAGGAACGAGTGGGTGAATGTTACAGAGTGGAGAGTATCTCCGTTCAAATTTGCTGCACCCTCGGTTTGTGTACTGCTGTCTGCTCCCATCATGAAGGTCTGATCCTTCGAGGGGATGGAATCCATGCCATAATAAATCTGCAACCATACCGCATACAAAGCCACTGCCACGTTTCCTGCATTCATAGTGAAATTGGCGGTATCTTTGTACACCATAGTACTACCAGAAATCGTATCCCAACCTATAAATGTATACCCATGCCTGATGAATGCATTATGCGTGAGCTTTGCAGAGGCACCGGAAGCGATGGTCTGAGGTGCCATTGCCCCTGTTCCACCGTTGGAATTGTATGAAACCAATGCCGTCCATACCGCATACAATGTCAGGCTCGATGTTCCCATTGTGTAACTTGCCCCATCTGCAAAATCAACCGTAGTTCCTCCGCTTGTGGTTGACCAACCTGCAAATGAATACCCCGGCTTTGTGTAGGTATTTGAATTGAGCTTTGCGGTTGAGTCGGTGATTATTGTCTGTGCCGACATTACACCGGTTCCAGTGTTTGGATTGAAAGATATTGTATTGTTGTTTCCCATCCAGACAGCATACAGAATCACGCTTGCGGTGCCCATG
>CAIOZP010000286.1 GCA_903862805.1 uncultured Fibrobacterota bacterium | reverse complement strand
CAAGAAAGCAGCGCATCGTGATCATGCACTGAGAGCGCGTGAGATAAAAACCGATGGCTTGACAAAACGAGAATCGGCCCGCTGGAGAAATCCGGCGGGCCGATTGGTTTATCGTAAAGCAAACAGAAAATTTTTATTATCAGATCACTAACGAAGAATCATATGAAATTCATACCGCCCCTTCATACCATTGAACCACGCAAATCCTGGTTCGCTGATAGGCATCCAGTAAGCTGAACTGCGCAATCCCGACTTCGCCAGAATACAAAACGAGACATTGTCGATCAGACCATCGCCGTTGCTGTCATAAATGGATGAGGTCGTGTCTGCAAATCCGGCTGTGTTTGTGGTGATTGTAAAGCTTTGCGTCGTGTCGATAATTCCAGAATCTGTTGTAGCAGAAATCGGACACCAGCGCACAGATGCGTTGGCGACAGGATTTCCCATTGTGTCAAGCACTATAACTCTGATTGTATCAGGAAGCGAATGTGCAGCTCTCATAGTTTCATTGCCGAGTGTTGCGGCATTGGCATTGATCAAATCACAGCTGTAAGGATCAAGCACCTGAGATTGATCTGGCAGATACATCAACCCCGGTGATGGTGTGTAACCGAGTCCGGTCATAGGATCATCCTGCGGAAGGATTCGCGTTTGTAAAGTATTTATCGCACCTCGGCTCTCGGCAAGATGCTCGGCAAGACTGCGCTGCAAAGTGAGCGAAAAGACATCGTACGTAGGCGAAAACTGCATCATATAGGAAGCGGTTCGCCCTGCGATATGAGTTAGATAATTTGTACCATGATGTGAATAGCGCGGATCGTTCAGCGAGTAGAGAATCTTCAGAGAATATTTTGCGGGCGGAGCCGACATGTGTTTCGCTGCCGAATCTGTGAAACGCACTATCGAGTCTGCCGAGAAAACAATCCGACCCGAAATACCGGAACCAGCATTTATAATTGAATCTACCTGAGCAAGATGAGCCTTCAATGTCGCTTCAAAAACGCCCGGACCACCGAGTGAATCGTAGAGCGAATCCTGCACCTCGATCATCAGCGGAATATGCCAGAGTGGTCCCGATTTGCCGTTGCCAATGACCACGGTGTCGGCTGACTGGACAGAATCAAGCAGGGTGGTTCTCGTTCCTGTTTTGTCAACCAGAGTATCTACAAGAACAAGAGCTGGCAATGTCGATGATGGAATGGAAACAAACTGCGCAATTCCGGAATCGGATCCTGTTATGCCAATGGTTGCAACAAAAGGGGTCCCTTCAAAGAAGAGCTTTTCACCGACTACAGCACCCGAATCTATGCAAACCGTTGTCACTTTTAGTGCCGAACATTTGATGGTATCAGCGAGCGAAACGCTGTCATGATCGGCGCGAATATTCCTGACAAAAGCGCCCTCACTTCCTGTGAGCGACATACAGACAATGTTGTACGACTGGCCCGCTGGCACATCAACATTGAATCGTTTACCGGATGCGACAACCGTTGCTGCAAGTGTGTCGTTGTTTTTTACCGGATCGTGATCGACAGCCCAAATCATTACTCGCACGCTATCATGTGATGAAGTAGTTACGCCGGCAATTCTTGAATTTTCAGACGAGCTCGTACCTCCGGCAGTACGATCATTACTGCATGAACAGAGGGCAAAAACTCCTAATGCCGCCAGTAGCTTATTCATCGGTGCTCTCCTTCTGTGCGGAAATGCTCAGGGGGAAAAGCTGCACATTGAGCTGATACACACGATCCGACGCGGCATCCTGAACCACTATGCGCTTGACCCGCTCCTTGAACATCATGATCTCTGCAACCAGCGCATCATAGCATCCGTGCGAAACGCCGAGTGTCAGTCCGGAAACATTCCGTTCGGTCGGCGGTATGGATTCATTTGCGTCAAGTGCACGCTTGATCATCTCGCTGTTGAAGCGTCGCCGCGCCGTGTTGAAATGTTCACTGCCGCCGGTGATTGATACCGCAGTTTGTTCATACCGTCCGTTACCGATTCGCCTGATGAGGCCGAGGCGTTCCAATAGAATCACCGAACTTCGAGCCTCTGCCGAATTGATTGACGGCAGACACAT
>CAIOZP010000285.1 GCA_903862805.1 uncultured Fibrobacterota bacterium | reverse complement strand
GGAATTATTATGGGTACAGACAGGTTGCTTTGGTAAACGACACGTCCTATACCGCAAAGGATTCTCTCGACACGACAATGTCCTACATAATCGTCGCCGTAAATCAGGATGCACGGCCCCGCGACGACACCGATTGGCAACCAATCTTGGTTCACAGAAGCGTTCTTCCGACCGCGGGAACAATCAGTGCCGTTGCAGATACTAGCGGTGCAATTATCACACTGGAAGGATTTAAAAATCAGACAGGGATCATCATTTACCGATATGTTGAAACCGATACTCTTACACCTGTTTTCACCGATACGACAGTTGACACAGTTTATACCGACACAATACTCAATAATTCATTTTATGTTTACAGGGCCAGAGCATTGAACGAGCTCGGATTGTCCTCTTTTACCGCCTATTCGGCGCAAATCCAAAGAATTCCTGTCGGCAAAACCGACATGATTGACGCTTCAAAGGGAACTGATTCCGGAGTTGTTGCGATAAATTGGGATTCAGTTAAAACGGCCCAAACATATCTGATCCTTCGCGCAAATATTTCGGACATTGCTTATGATTCTTCGTTCAAAAAAGTCGATTCAACTTCAAAAACTTTTTATGTTGATTCTGTTACATCCGACAGCGTTTATGTTTATAGGATCAAAGCAGTCGGGCCGGCTGGTCAGGGTGCTATGTCAGATGTGCAGAGTGCCGGGTTCAGACTCCAGGCATCGGTGCCGGATTCTGTGACGAATTTTTATGCCTCGAATAACAACGGGTACGGTTATGTCGAGCTTTACTGGTATGCTTCCGCTACCGGTGGCACTCCTACTGAATTTGTAATCGAGCGCACTGAAGATACGACCCTTGCGTTTACTGCTATTGATTCGGTTTCTTATGATCCACTGAAAGGCACATACGATTATTCCAACGATTATTCCGGAACCTTGACCTCGCCTGAAGGATACTATTACCGCATCATCGCCAAAAATCCGACTGGAGAATCTGTTCCAAGCGTGGTGATGTTCGGAACAAAGTAGCGCTTTCGACATTGCAACACATTGAAACAGGAGCCATGGCGGTCGCCATCGCGCATTTTCGTATTGCGGAGTCCTGCCATCGGCGATGTTAAATTTGGCAACGGTCTTGCTGATGTTTGGGACTAAGCCTGACAAAAACTGTTTCAACAATATTCCTGATGTATTTTCCAGTGACTGGATCGTACTGAATGCAGGAGGCTTGATTTTTTGAAGAAAATGTTCGTTTATACTGGCGTTTTTGCAGTGGTTTGTGCTTGCGTTGTTTCGTCCTGTCGAATTGCTGGCTACGAAATTTTCGACAAAAAAGATAATAGCCCGGTTCTCGCCCGCGTCGGGAAAGACAAACTCACTTTAAACGAACTCAACGGCACTCTTGCATCAGTCTTGGGCGGCGCGGCCACCGATGAACAGAAAATCGCGTATGTAAAGCAGTGGATCGACAACGAGGTGCTCTACCAGACAGCTTTGTCGCAAAGACTTGACAGGGATTCTGCCATTCGTGCACAGATGGAGTTCATGAGGCGTAATATCCTTTCCGTCGAAATGATGAGCAGAATGTATTCCCGGATCTCCGGTTCTGAGCAGCCTTCCGACTCGGCTTTGAACGCATATTACGAGGCGAATAAATCTACGTTCACGCGAACCGGTGAAGTTGCAAGATATGCCGCGATTGTTATGCCTGACTTGGCTTCGGCTTGGATGGTGCGAAATCAGGTGACGGTTGACAACTTTTTTACGCTTGGCAAACAGTATTCCAAGGTGCCACTTCCGACTGATCCGGCATCAATACCTTTTTCTACCGCAGATCAGATGCCGAAGCCGATAGCCGATGTAGTTTTTGGAATTAAAGCTGGCGGGACAACAAGTCCAATCGGAATGCCGGATGGCTATTATGTAGTGCGTGTCCTTGAAAAACAGCACACTGGCGACATCATGCCGCTTCCAGAAGTAAAGGACAGAATAATCGAAGCACTCTCGGTTGATACAAGAAAATTACAGCTCGACAAACTGATGGCGGATTTGCGCCAGAAGGTAAGTTACGAATACAACTTCGGCCCCATTACCGGCCGGAATTCGAAAGGTAAATGATGCGTTTCAGAACTGTCGCCGCCTGTCTTTTTGCGGCCGCTTTTGTGCTTCATGCGGAACCGCAGCACCTTGACGGCATATCGGCCGTGGTCGGCGATTCGATCATCCTGCAATCTGAGGTTTCGTCTTTTGTTGCCATGCGCGCGGCGCAGTCCGGTTCGCCTAAGCCCGATGCGCTCGAAGCAAGGCTGCTTCGCAAGCAGGCCATTCAGGACATTGTTGACAGCAAGATCATGCTTGTTCATGCAGAGAGCGATACCAATATCAATCTCAGTACCGGTGACCTCGAAAAGGATGTCGATACCAGGCTGAACTACATTCTGTCAAGCAATCATCTCACGATGAGCCAGCTCGATTCGGTGCTTCAGAAAGACCAGGGAATGAACCTTGCCAGATTTCGCAAGGAGATCAGGGAACAGGCGCGCCAGGAATCACTCAAACAGAAAGTGATCCAGCAGTATGTCGAACCGACACCGCTCGCCCGCAGCGAGGTCGAGGCATTCTTCGCACAGTACAAAGATTCCATGCCACCGGCAGGCGCAAGCATCAGGCTTTCGGTAATTACGCTGACAAATTCTTCCGGTGATTCGATCCGTGAATGTGCATGGGCAAAGATTTCCAAGGCCAAAACCGAGCTTGACGAAGGAGCGGATTTTGCTGCGACTGCGAAAAAATATTCCGAAGATCCGACTGCCGCTGGTGGCGGTGATCTCGGGTTCATTGCCAAGGGAAGCTTGGGCGACATCCGCCTCGAAGAGGAGATGTTCTCGCAGAAGCCTGGTAAATATTCCGATCCGTTCGAGACCAAAACCGGTTTCCACATTGTCAAATCGGAAGAGAGACGCGAGCAGATGGTTCATGCCCGTCAGATATTCGTTTCGACCGCTCCGCCCGAAACTACGTTTTCAGTTGCAATTGCAAGGCTCGATTCAATAAAAAAATCCTGCGCTGATTCGACTTCGTTTGTGGCCGCTGCGAAAAAATTCTCGACCGATGCCGCGACGCGGAGCAGAGGCGGAAAAATGCACTGGCTGACTTCTGCAACCGTACCGGCCGAAGTGCACTCCGCCTTCGATACACTTGTCGTCGGTCAGATCAGTAAACCGGTACGTTCCGACAGAAAGATCTCGATTTACCGCATAGATGCTATCGTCGATAATAGGCCGCTTACAATCGAGGACGACTACGGCAACATCGCTCAGATGGCACAGAATATCGATTCCCAGAAGCGCCTTACTAAACTGATTGAGCGCTGGCGCAAAGAGACATTCGTCGAGATACGGGAATAGAATTTGTCGTATTCGCTTATAGCTCCGATCTACGATGCCGTTATGCGGCATGTCAATTACGATCTATGGCTGAACCTGATCCGCAAGGTGGCACAGAGGCATTTGCCCGAGCGGAATGTCAGCATCTTTGAACTCGGATGCGGCACTGGTTCCCTCGGTGTCAAGCTGATGCTTGATGGCTTCGATTATGTTGGCTCCGATTTATCCTTCGAAATGGCCGAACAGGCCGCGAGAAAAGACCTGCGCGTATGCTGTGCCGATGCTCGGCACCTTCCGGTTTGCGGCCCGTTCGATATGGCGATCTTCCTCTACGATGGGATCAACTACATGGAAACCCTCGAGGAATACACCACAGTATTCTCAGGAATCCACAGCATACTCTCCGAAGGCGGATGTTTCCTTTTCGACATCACAACCGAAGCAAATTCGCTCGAAAATTTCTATGACATATTCGACTCGGAAAATTTCGAGAATCTGACCTACGTGCGCCACAGCTGGTATGATTCGGAAAAGCGCTCGCAGTTCAACGATTTTACTTTCTTTACCAGACAGAACGGTGCCTGTTTCAACAAACAGTACGAGCACCATAAGCAGCAGGTTTTTTCACCGGAGGAAATTTCGGCAGCCGTTCCGTCCGAGCTGTTCTCCATCGAAGGCATCTGGAACGGATTCACTACCGCGCGCTACAACCGTCGATCCGAACGGATCCATTTCCTGCTGAAAAGAAGATGATCGAATTCCTTCACGTATCCAAATCTTATCCTGGCGATTATCAGGCACTGTGCGACGTTTCTCTGTTTATTGACAAGGGAGAATTCGTTTTTCTTACCGGACGGAGCGGTGCCGGTAAAACGACTTTCCTCAAGCACATCTATATGGAGGAGCGTCCGAGTGTCGGTCAGGTATTTGTCTTCTGCTATGATGCGAAATACATCCGTCGTGGAGAAATCCCTTTCCTGCGGCGACGTCTTGGAATCGTTTTTCAGGATTTCAAATTGCTGACAGATCGCAACGTGTTCGAGAATGTCGCGTTTGCCGCAAGAGCTGCCGGTATGTCGGAACGACAGGTCAAACGTCGCACATTCGAGGTTCTCGCAGCAACCGGCATCGGTCACAAATGCGTCCAGAATCCTGCGAGCCTTTCTGGTGGCGAACAGCAGAGGGTCTGCATAGCACGGGCGATGGTCAACGATCCGCTGGTTCTTCTCGCCGATGAACCTACAGGCAATCTCGATCCACTTGTCGCAGATGATATTTTCCAGCTTCTGCGTAATATCAATACTGCCGGAACAACGGTCGTGATGTCAACGCATGAACTTAGGTTTCTTGAACACAGCCATTACAGGCGGATAAATCTTGAACGTGGTGCCCTAACATCCGGCGGCGGCGCAGCGCTGAAGCCGATGAGGTTCGGGACTGGTCAACTAAATGGAGCTTTCAGATGAAGCGTTTTTTCGCAGTGACTTTTATTTCTGTTTGCATGGTGGCCTTCGCAAGTGCACAGACAACTATCGGCGGGATTCAGGTCACACCGGAAATGATACAACAGGCAAAAGCTGCATATTCACAAGAGAAGGGTACGCCGACTTCGTCCGTTGACACCTCGGCAAATGTCAATAATGCCTCTTCGGATACTTCAAAAAAATCTTCGGCCGGAGCGGCGACTACACAACCAAACGAACGCCCATCAATTTACGATCATATTGCCCGTGGAGACACAATATCGCCAGACTCTCTCATTGACAGTCTCAAACCCTTCGGTTATGACGTGTTCCGTTCACCGCATCTGGTTTCAAGTTCCATCAGGGGCGTGGGCATGACTTCTGACTATATCGTGTCAACCGGTGACGAGATTATTGTCACTACATGGGGTCGCATAAACGAGGAAACGCATTGTACCGTTGACAGGAACGGAATGCTGAATGTACCGCATGTCGGTCCGGTGCCGGTTGCCGGCAAGTCCTACGAGGCTGTGCAGGGCATCATTGCCGGTCAGCTCCAGAATATTGAGGGTGTAAAGGCCTCCGTGTCGGCAGGATCACTCACCGACATCAAGATTTTCGTTGTTGGTGAAGTTGCCTCGCCTGGTCAGTACACGGCCGGATCGCTTACAGGTATTGTCAACGCCATTTATCTCGCCGGTGGCATCACCCGCAGTGCCTCTTTGCGAACGGTCAATCTGAAACGTGACGGAAAAATGATCGGAACATACGACCTCTACGATTTCCTGCTCTCCGGAAACAATTTCTCCGACGTCAGACTGAAAAACAACGATGTTATTGTTGTCAATGTGGCAAAGAAAATGGCTGCCATTGTGGGCAACGTTCGCAGAAGCGCCTTTTACGAGCTGAAGGAAAAATCAACTCTGAAAGATCTTGTCAATCTTGCTGGAGGTCTTTCTGCAACAGCCTTCATCAATCGTGTTCAGATTGAGAGAAGCGGAAACGATACCGGCAAAACCACTATAGACGTTAAGATCAAAAATGCCGGAGAAATTCCAAGCGTCGAAATAAAAGACGGCGATATCGTCAGGGTTTTTCAGTCCTCTCATTCCGATATGAATGCAGTTTATCTTACAGGGCATGTGACCAGACCTGGGAAAATTGCCTTTGCGGAAGGACTTCGTGTGTCGGGTCTCATCAAATCACCGAAAGATCTTCTTCCAGATGCTTGTATGACATACGCCGTAATTAAACGCCCTTCACCACCGACAATGGTCAGTAAACTACTGTCCTTCAATCTCGGAACAATGCTTGCAGATTCATCCTCAGCCGAAAATGTTCTTCTGCTTGCTGGTGATACTGTTGCGGTATATCCAAGAAACTGGTTCGAACCGAACAACATCGTCTACATCGGCGGAAGCGTAACGCACAATGATTCATTTCAACTTATGACAGAAATGAAAGTCAAAGATCTTATTCTTCAGGGTGGCGGCTTGCTCGAAAATGCCAGCCCCGAAAAAGGCGAACTCTATCGCCGCGAAATTGTCGGGGACAGTATTCACACTGTGAAAATTGATTTCAATGTAGCTGCTGCCATGCGAGGTGATCCGGCTGCTAACATTGAGCTTAAGAGAGGCGATAGAGTCTTTGTTCGGCAGCGTTTCGGATGGGAAGATAGCCGCGCTGTTACGATTCTCGGCGAAGTGACTTACCCTGGAACCTATATCGCCCGTGAAGGTGAAACTCTTGGAGCCATTATCGACGAGGCCGGTGGATTCAAGAGAGATGCGTTTCTGTGCGCAGCTGTATTCTCGAGGGAATCCGTGAAGCTACTGGAGCGAAAGAGAAATCAGGAATATGAAAAGAACCTTCAGGCAGACATTCTTGTTCTGACTCAAGAGGCAAGCGTTGGGTCTGGATCAGATGCTGCCAAGATGCAGGAAATGCTTGCTCAAGATAAGGCAATGCTCGAAAGGCTCCAGAATACTCCGGTAATAGGCAGGGTTGTAATAGACTTCGAAAAAGAAATTCAGTTTCGGGATCTTCCTGTAGAAAACGGTGACACACTGTATGTTCCAAAGCCAATAAATACAGTTTCTGTTATTGGCGAGGTCTTCAATCAGGCTACATTTGCGTTGACAAAGGAACACACGAAAGCCGCAGACTACATACAGCTTGCCGGAGGTAATAAATACGATGCTGACGTTGATAACACATACATCATCAAGGCAAGCGGCTGTGTCGTTACTCAGAAGGTACAGAACTTGCGTAAATATGCAATGGCGCCGGGCGATGCAATTGTTGTTCCACAAGTGATCAGCGCTGATGATGACAGGAAATTTCAAAGGTTTATAGCTATTCTGGACGCCGCAGCAAAAATCACTTCCGCTGCGGCAAGTGCAACAACAGTTGCTGTGGAAATTCGAACTTTGCAGAAGATGAAATAGATTCCTGCTATTTTCGGGTCTGTCGTAATTTCTTTGTAAATGGCACAACTCTTTCGTATTGTGCCATTTACAAAGGAGAATTTATGGCAGTAAATACAAAAGTCATAGGCTGTTTCTGTGAGATTGAGAGACTGTGTTGTAACAGTTGCCTGGCGAGAAAATTCCCCGCCCATCAATTACATCCTTTGATACCTTTCGGTAAGTATCCTGCAAACAATTTCGCGGAGGGTTGCGACATCGCTGCGAAGGTGTTCGATCTCCTGCCGTAACGAATTCTCTCCGTAGCCCTGAATGCCGGACACCGATTCGAATGACTCGCATCCATACCGGTTTTTCCAACGTGACAGCATGCTCGGATCGATTCCCAGTTCATTAGACAATTCTTTTGCGCTTATGGTTCCGGTTGCAAGCTTTGCAACGGCTTCGCGTTTGAATGCATCATTGTATCTGATGCGGCTGTCGGCGGTGTTTCGCATGCTCATGGTTCGTTCGCTTCCGCAAGGGTCATTGATGTATCAGAACCGTTTCCTATGCTGTATCCGTATGCTGAACCGTCATCGCCGAATAATGGGCTTTGATAAGAGACGCGGACAGAGCTGCTTGATGTTGGAAGTGATGAAAGCGGTTTAAGTGATGCTCCGGACACCGGAATGCGGGTGGATCTTTTCGGTTCGTCACTTGTGTAATAGACCAGCGCTGAAAGTGGCGTGGTGAAGTGGTGTGGAGAAAATTCTGTTACCGCGACAAGAATCTCCTTTTCCAGACTGTGCCGAATTGCGAAAAGTGTTGCAGCACTTATCCCGACGAAAAATATCAGCGCCGCCGCTTTTACCATCGGATTCAAGCTGTTTCGAGAACGTAATTTCGCATAATTGGGGTATGGCGAAATCTGCACATGGCCATCAGTCGCTACGGAAGCGGATTCGAGCATCATGTCGCGAATGGTTTCGTATTCCCTGACGATCTTCTGGCTGTTTTCACATGACGCGATGTGTTTTTCGATAGCGGCTTTTTCGGCCGAAGAAACGTCGTCGTCGATATACCGGCTCAGGATCAGTTTTCCCGGACATACAGAATTCATTTGAATACCCCAAGTGAATGAAGTTCTTCCCGCATTTTTTCACGGGCGCGAAATATTCTTGTTCGAACCGTGTTTATTGGTATGCCGATGATCACGGAAATCTCCCCGTAAGAAAGTCCGTCGCTGTCGGCAAGTATCAGCGGAATTTTATATATCTCATTCATGCGTTCAAGTGCTTTGGCAAGAATCATAGATGTGAATACCTTTTCCGATGTGTCGGCAGACGAAAGATTCAGCAGATCATCGCTTGACCATCTGCGGCGTTTCGTACGGCGGCGGTAGTCGATGCTACGGTTGACGACCATGCGATAAACATAGGTGGCAAGAGTTGAATCGCCTCGGAACTTCGGTTTTTTTGTCAGTATCTGCATAAAAACATCCTGAACAATATCGCAAGCACCGTGCACATCGCCGCAGATCCTTGCAGCGACTGAACGCAGACGCGCTCCATAACCGGACTCGGTTGCCGCGATAGCGCGGCTCCAGTCATTTACGGAAATAAAATCCAACTGCGCTGTCACTGCAATGTCTGGTGCCTGTGGAATTCCCCGAATCGGTCGTGCATTTTTTGCATCGTAATAGATTTCCATTTATCGAACTGATCCGGTGACAGCAAGTCTTTTATATCAAGGTCGCGCTTGATTTGTGCAAACTCGATTTCCGAAAAAACCTTCGATTTGCGGGTGAGAATTTCCTTGACGGCAGACAGATCGGGATGATCCTTGAGAAGTTCCGATCTCAGATTAAGATCTTCGCGCTGAACCGAAATAATTTTCACGCTGAAGGTCTTGGTGAAATCTTTGTTGATGTCGAGGATTTTCTTGGTAGCATCGGGATTCACACCCACCTGCTGAAGAATACCGGCAAGCTCCGAGTTATCGGGAAGAGGCATTACCGGAGGCATCATTGCACCGGGGAGCATTCCCTGTTCGCAATGCTGCGGTCCGTTACCGGTGTTTCCATGAGGATCGGGCTTTGCCGGATCCTGCGCGAAAGCAGACCATACCGGTAGAATCATCATCGACGCAATCAGAAGAATAAGTCTCTTTAGTTTCATTTCGATGCCTTTCGCGGGACTAACTAAATTTTTTCCAGCGCAGAATCCATGCCCTGATTTTTATTTATATAGATTCGACGATGTAACTGGGGCAAAAGTTCCATAAAATTTCGGACAATTGGTTTTAAGTTTGGCCACAATTCAGACGGAAGTGAATATGAAAACAGATATTGATCAAAACGCCGCAGTCCGGCACTACATTGCAGACTCAGAGTTTTTCCGTAACGCATCGGAACTAACACAGGAGAAGGTCGCCGAAATCTGCCGTGCGAAGCACGTCTCGAAAAAGGAGACACTCTTCATGGAGGGACAGAACGGCGAATCTGTTTTTCTTTGCGGAACCGCCGCAGTCCAGCTCTACAAAACTGACAATCAGGGAAAGCCGGTAGTGGTACGTCTCGTGGGAACCGGCGAACTCTTTGCGGAGGTGATTCTGTTCGAGCAGCCGAAATATCCGGTCAGCGCCGAGGTTGTGAAAAGCGGCCTTGTCTATACTGTTCCACGACGCGAGTTCCTTGGACTTTTGGAAGATCCACATTTCAGGATCTGTTTC
>CAIOZP010000284.1 GCA_903862805.1 uncultured Fibrobacterota bacterium | reverse complement strand
GTCTTGCCGGTTCCCGGGCCGCCGGAGATTACCGTAAATCGTTTAGCTACTGCATGTGAAACAGCATCGCGCTGATCGGCATCAAACTGCGTTTCAAAAAGAGCGTCGAGTAAATGATCATCTATCGAAACTGTGTTTTCGCATTTCGACAGGCGGATGATCCGCTTGGCAACATTTTCCTCGTAGGTAAAGTAGCGTTCAAGGTAAAGCATATTCCTGTCAAGAATCAGAGGGCGCCGATCGCCGGGCATTCCGACCATAGCCGATCGCAGAAGCGCATCGGGAAAATCGCCGGTGATCAATTCAGAAAAACCTGAGCCGTCAGGCTGAACAAAATAGAAATGCGGATTTGCAACTACATCCATTATGTCAACGCAGACATGACCGTCGCGAAGCATTCGAGACGCAAGTGCAGCAGCAATTCCGGCCTCTGCAGAACCATCACGGGACAGCTTCGCAATTGTCAAGGCCAGGTTGACATCTGCGAATGTGAATCCGTTGCATCCCGATAGTTCCAGAATTGCGTTTTGTGTGATCACAATGAACCGCCGGTGGAAAAAATTGCGGAGAGATTTTCGATAAGTGAAAGAGAAGGTTTCCTGAACCAGACACCGTCACCGGAGCCATTCATGCCGCGAAGGTAGAGATAAAAAACTCCGCCGAACTGTGTTTCGTAATCGTAGGAATTTCCGCAACGCAATTTCAGAAAGCGATGGAGTGCAAGTGCGTAAATGCAGCACTGGACGTAATAATTTTCTTTTGCGATGGACTCGTCCAAGACATCCTGTGAATAGCTCGGCAGAGTGTTGGACTTGTAATCGGCGATGTAATATTTGCCGCCATATCTGAAGACAAGATCCATGAAACCTTTCAGAAATCCATGTATCTGTACAGGCACTTCAAAGGCAGACGTAATCAGCGTTGGTGAATCGTTGCGGATTGCCTCGAAGATCTGCTGCGGATTGATTTCGTTGACAGGAAAGAAAAATTCCATCTCTGTGCTTCGGGTTCCTGATTTCCAGACATCGGTCAGAGAAAATTTTTCAGGATCAAGTCGGCAATTGAACGCGCTATGAAGCAGCATGGAAATAGAGTCGGCTTTGTTGGCCAGAACTTTATTTGATCCAACAGATTTTTTCGTCTGTTCATAGATTGATTCTATTGAGGGGTCGGAAAGTTGCTCGCATATTTCATGCATAACATTACCCGTTATGCGGCCACCCGGAATTTCGGAAGACACAGCACCCGGCAGAATTTCATGAGGCTCGTCGGATGCGGCTCGCGACTCGATTGACTTACTGTTATGCAGACCAGCGGTCAGGGCTGAATAGCTTGTCATTCTAAGACCGGAAGGAATCAAGGGCCGCTTGCATAGCGACAGGTCTGCTTCTGTTTGCTTGACATTAGCGAATGGCATCGAGTCACTATTGCCATTTGTCAACGTAAAAACATCTTCGACAAAAGAGATGGAACCGCTCGACCCGGCGGCCAGAGTTTCCATGTCTTTTGCAATCGCACCGGCATCAAGGTTTTTTAACCTTGCATCAAAATCAGTTACCGATTCGTCTGCTTCTGAATGCAGCAACCAGGCTAATGCGGAACACGTTCCCTTCGATCCGATTGGCAGATAAATCCGGTGCACCGCTCGAGTGAGCGCCACATAAAGCAGACGCGAGCGATCGGAAAGTTCTTCCATGTTTGCGGCGAGTAATTCAGATTTTTCTGCTTCACCAAAACGAAGAGCTGGCTTTGCGTTGACATCATGGAAGGTGATGCAATCATCTTTTGAAGTCTTGATGTCTGCCTTGTCGAAGTAGAGTGTCGGACACAAGACAATTCCATATTCGAGACCTTTGCTTGCATGAGCGGTAACGATTCGAATACAGTCACGATCGCTTTCAAGTCTGACGATTTCTTCTTCGGCACCACTTTTCATATCTGCTTCTAAAATTCTGCGGCGGAAATTTTTGATCGAGTCGGACATCGTACCGAAAAATGCTTCTTTGCCGAGCAGTTCTATAAGATGACGCAGAT
>CAIOZP010000283.1 GCA_903862805.1 uncultured Fibrobacterota bacterium | reverse complement strand
GGGCAACATCAAGTTATGCAAGCGTTGAGCTTTCGAGAATTATTTCCGACTCGTTAGTGCTGTCGTTTGTTCCGGCATCAGATATAAATGCAGTCGATGGAAACGATAGCACGATTTATGTCGGAACATCGTGTGGTATGTTTCGCTCAACTAACAATGGAAGCAGTTTCTCATCAATATCAAAAGGCATGTCAAATGCTGCCATAACGAACTTGGAGGCAAATTCATCTTCAATTTTCGCCACAATTGGCGGTGGTGATATGGTTTTCAAGACAAATGATAATGGAGCCACATGGGCGGCTATATCGTCAGATATTGTTGAAGATATGCAGGTTGCAAATGATAGTACCCTCTATATCAAAAGCTATTATTACATTCAGTATCTTGGTGGATGGGGGTCTCGAACAGACTATCTTGAAGGATTAAATACTAATACTGGCAAAACCACCGGTAGAAGCTTTTGGGCAACCACGAATTATTCTTTAAGCAACTATATAAATTCATATTCTACTGCATCAAAAGACGGCCTGTCGATTGTATCTGTTGATGGCAAGTTCAATTTGTTAAAAAACAATGACACAACCTGGGACACTTCTTTATGCGCCGGATTGACAGATGCCAATGATCTCCATGGAATTGCAATCATCGGCAACAACGTCCTCGCCGGAACCGACAGCGGAGTCTTTCTCTCATCCGACACCTGCGCAACATGGACTCCCTCGAATACTGGTTTTCTGAACAAATCGGTGTTGACCTTTGGTGTAAATAAGAATCTGGTCTTTGCCGGAACGGCCGCCGGTGTTTTACGTTCGGGTGATAACGGTGCGACATGGAGTTCTGCCGGAGCTGTACTTGCAATTGATTCCGTCTTCAAATTCGCATTCAGCGGCGATACTGTTTTTGCCGGAATACGCAACGGGATTTTCATGTCGGTAAACGACGGCGACTCGTGGACAGA
This sequence comes from uncultured Fibrobacterota bacterium, assembly GCA_903862805.1. Taxonomy (GTDB): domain Bacteria; phylum Fibrobacterota; class Chitinivibrionia; order Chitinivibrionales; family CAIOZP01; genus CAIOZP01. The sequence continues at coordinate 2,179 of CAIOZP010000283.1, read as the reverse complement.
TGTGACCGACGGCTTGCAAACCGTAAACGGGAAAAACATTGCTACTTGCAGAGGGTATCTGTTCGCCGGAACCGACAGCTTCGGCGTCTGGAGTCGTCCGCTTTCCGAACTGACAACTGCGACGATCAATCGATTGGCTGCAAAGGGCGATGGTATTTCAATTTTGAATCCTACCCGCGCCAACCGTAACGCGGTCTTCTCCGTTTCCCTTTCTGCCGCCTCTAAGGTTTCGATAAAAATTTACGATCTTAACGGGCGTGAAATCTCCACAGTGGTAAATGAAAACATCTGCGCTGGATCACACCGGTTCCTGTGGAATACCGCGAACATCGCAACCGGATGTTATGTGGTGAAACTGCAAGCCGGTGCCAATTCATTGGGCAGGAGTCTGGTCGTCACCCGATAATTACAAGAGAGGCTCCGAATTTTCACCGGAGACACTTTCAGTCTGTAAATATAAAAACCGAATCAACTCGCAGCCGGTTTTGGCGGTTCTGTTGGCGGTGTATCGTTGGGATGATGCGTCGCCGGTCTTGTTTTATCGAACACGAACAGATTTCGCACCGAAGGATCGTCATGATTAAGAAATCCTTCTTTTAATCAAGGTAATCATGTGCATCAGGAGAATCAGGGTTCAGACAACGAATGCGGACTTCGCACCGGCTCGCAGAGAAAGTAATTGGGGAAATCATATATTGAGATGTTTTGTCAGACAGAGAGATAAATGAATCCAAGCGAATTGAAAGCCCTTTTAGAATCCGTCAGCAGCGGCCGGTTTGGTATTGATGATGCGGTGAAAAAGCTGTCGGAACTTCCGTTTGCCGACATCGGCCACACAAGCATCGACTATCACCGTGAGCTTCGCAACGGGTTTCCGGAGGTAATATACTGCTCCGGAAAAACATCACAGCAGGTCGCCGATATTGTGGAGAATATGTCGAACCGGCGTGTGAATGTTCTTGGAACACGTGCGACAAAGTATCATTTCGACGCGGCGGCAAAAGTTTGCCCCGAATTAGTCTGGTCTGAAATTTCCAAAACGATCAGGGCAAGATTCACCGAACCTGAAAAGCGCGAAGGATTTGTCGCAATAGTCACCGCCGGAACATCCGATATGAGCGTTGCCGAGGAAGCCGCAACGACTCTCGAAGAATTCGGAAATGATGTGCGCCGGTATTTCGACAAAGGCGTCGCCGGAATCCATAGGCTTTTGCCAAAAATCATCGAACTTCGTGAAGCCCGTGCCGTGATCGCCGTTGCAGGAATGGAAGGCGCATTGCCATCAGTTATCGGCGGATTGGTTTCGTGTCCGGTGATTGCGGTTCCGACGAGCACCGGCTACGGCGTTGGTGCCGGTGGATATGCCGCTTTGTTTGCCATGTTATCAAGCTGCACTTCGGGGGTTTCGGTAGTTAACATCGATAATGGATTCGGGGCCGCTTGCGCGGCTCATCGAATCGGAAGCAAGTGATCTGGGGAGAAATCAGAATTTAAGCCGATCAGACCTTGCCGTTTGGCCAAGCAAGCTTTCCGAGAACAACAAGCTGTGAACCGATTTTGATCCTTAAAATACATGCTCCGGATTGTGCGTTTGCTGCAAGATCGAAGCTCTGCCAACCCTCATGGGCAATTCCGTGATAGTTTTTTAATGCTTCTCCGCGAAGGGTCGTGAGCTGAAGCTCGTAGGAAACCGGTGTTTGCACCGAGAATTGAAAGTCGCCGCTGTCGGTGATCTTCCATTCGATCGGCACCGGCTTTTCGACGGCGCTGTCACTGCGGTTGATCTGGACGGAAATCCCGTTTTGGGCCGTCTGAGAAAAAGCGATTCCGTTCGTAGTCATTATCGCCAGAGCGACAAACAAAAATTTTTTCATACTAAGATTCTCCATCCTATTCAAACTGTCACGGCTAATCTATCCAACATTTCTCGGAATATCATGAATATTTTCTGAAATTCCAAGAAAAACTTGATTTTCCGCAGATGATAATGTCCTCCTGGGAGTACAGGCTAAGGTGTTTGGCAGATTGCTTTGGTCAATTAGGGCTTGCTGAACAGATCCCCTCAAGCAGGAATGACAATCAGCCTGTCGTCGTAGAACCGACCCAAAATCACCAAAACGATCCATTTGAAAATTGACAACAAAAGATCCCGCAGGATTTTTCCGAGGTTTATCAGCAT
>CAIOZP010000282.1 GCA_903862805.1 uncultured Fibrobacterota bacterium | reverse complement strand
CGCATGCTTGGTAGAAATAGTGAATGTGATTTTGTTTATCTGACACTCGACCCTCACACCGAAATCCCATCGCATGTTCAGAATATTCCTGTCACGTTTCTTATTTCGTCGGGAAATCCGACAGTCGTGATTAATGGATCGAAATACTTGCTTCAGCCAGGAAATGCGGTCTTTGTCCCCGCGAACATACAACGTGCATGGAAAAACGAATCCGATAGTTCGGCTATTGTTTTTGTGGCAAGGCATAATGCATGTTGATCCCTCGCCAGGTCTGCGTTTTCAGCGCTTGACGCTGTCACGTTTTATAATTGTATAACCAGCTTCGGCAACTGCTGTTATCACTGCTTCGTCGGCGAACGATCCTTCGACAGAGCAGTCTCCCGATGAAAGATCAACCTTTACCACGTTCACGCCCTCGATAGCTCCAACGGCCTTGCTCACGTGGGCGACACATTTACTGCAATTCATTCCGCCGACCGTATAATGCTGCGCGGAATTATCCGTTTCGGGCGAGCTCGGTTTTTGTCTGCTCCAGTGATTGGTAAACCATGCGCGGAACCTTCCGGTGATTGAAATTCCGAACGGAACCAGAAATGCCACGGCAACAAGACTTGAGAAATTTATGGTAAACAAATTTTCATGGTGATGACATGGCAAAACCAATGGATTGAACCCGCCGCTCATCCGGTAAACCTCTTGAAGAACCCGTCCGAAAACGATGGAACCGATCGCAATCACCGACAGATATATCACAGTAATGCGGCTTCCCATTGATCGCCAGATGAGGATCAGTGTCGCCGCATTGGTAGCAGGGCCAGCAGCAAGGAACACAAACGCCGCTGCCGGTGACAGGCCTTTCAACATTAAAGCAGCCGCGATCGGTATTGAAGCAGTGGCACAAACATAAAGTGGAATACCGCCGATAAGTGCGACAAGCATCTCTAACCAGACATTTCCTCGAAATACTGTAAATAAATCCGCAGGAATCAGAATAGAAATCGCTGCCGCAGCGATAAACCCGATAAGCAAATTTACTGCGATATCGTCCAGAAATTCGACGAACGCGTAATGATACATCGCCGAAATCTTCTCATAAATTCCATGCCTGTGATCGTCCACGAGTCCGCATACCGGGCACGACGACTTTACACCTTCCAAGGTTTTCTCTGTGTCTGTAGAACCCGCATCTGCAACCATTCCGCCTGCGATACCCATGAAAAATGCCGCAAGTGGCCGGAAGATTGCGAAAACCGGCCCCATCATTCCATAAGTTGCAAGAATCGAATCGGCACCGGTCACCGGTGTTGAAATCAAAAACGATACAGTCGCTCCGTCAGATGCACGACTACGACGTAGCGAAAGTGCGGTCGGAACCACTCCACAGGAACACAATGGCAACGGAACGCCAAGCAGAGTTGCCTTAAGTACGGGAACGAATCCATGTCCGCCTAAATGTTTCTCAACAAACTCTCGCCGGAAAAAAACATGCAGTACTCCGGCAAAACACAGTCCAAGCACCAGATACGGCGCCATAGCCAGATACGTTTCGGCAAGTTCCTTCATAAAAACAAAAAGTTCATTCATTTTGTGCCCTTTACTAAGTCAACAGATAGATCCATAACTGGTCTTATGGCTTGTACAAAATAACCTTCTCCATCAAAACAGTTCTTCCAAATTCAATATCTTCATCTTCACCTGTTTTTACAAATCCACATTTCGCGTAAAACATTTCGGCGTTCAGACTTGATCTGGTCTTGAGGACTTTGATTCCGGCCAGTCTTGCGAGTTCTTCTATGCTTGACAAAAGGAGGAAACCGATTTTTCTGCCCTGATATTTCGGCTCAACAAATGTTGTGTAGATGACGTTGTCGCCGAGGCTGATCGTTCCTACGATGTCGTTTTCATCAACTGCAACCAGACAGACATTTCGTTTCGCATAGAAATCTATCTGATCAGGCAGGAAATGTCCGGCCATGAAGTCGATCACGTGTTTGGGGTAATGATGGCGGTGGATCTCGAACAGACAGTTTTGGATGATTTCTGAAATAGCGAAACGGTCCGCCGATTTGTATGGTCGTATTTCTACTGACGAAACTGATTCTCGCTTTGTCAATTAAACATCACGCCTGTTTCACCTGCTCTTTTGCGACGAACTCTGCAATTGTGTCGATTGACTTGATTATGAAACGGCTTAGGTTCTGATCGTCGAAACGAACCTTGTATTTCTTCTGAAGCGCCATGACAATCTCAAGTGCATCAACAGAGTCGATCTGAACACCGGCCGTGCCTTCAAACAGTGATTCGCTATCAATGATGTCGTTGGCCGTGACATCGGGAATTTTTAGGGCGGAAATCAGAAGTTCTTTTATTTCACGTTTTAGTTCTGGCGTTGTTTCGATGCTCATTTCAAACCCTCTATGTTTTTGCTTGATTACTTTATTGCTTCGCGGAGACGTTTGAAGAAAGTTTCTTCGGCATCGGCCTGCGAGTGGATGAACTTTTTCAGCTCTGCAAATTTCTCTGTGCCGAGATTGTTGTCGCGTCCTGCACGGGCGCACATCAGCGAGAACTCGCGCCAGCTGTCGCCGATGTCCATCATCTCTTTCGAAAGTGGTTCGAGCTTTGGCATATCGGCCTCGCGTGCGGCTTGCTGCAAAAATGTCGCGTACATGAAACGAAAACCTGCACCGCCGGTTCCGCGCTCTTCGATATTTACATTGAGCATCATCACCTGATGCGAAAGCGCGACCTTGTCGGTTGCGAGTTTCGGCCATGTGACAATGCGATTGCCAAATCGACGTATTCCTTTGATACCAATAAAAGGAACCGGCAGGCTAAGCATTCCGGTGCAAGCCGCTTTGATACCAGCGGTGACTGCTTTCTTTAGATCCGGTTTGGTGTTCACGTTTTCGGCGGTGAAGAGAAGTCCCTTGGGCGCGAGGTCGCCTTTTGCAAATCGCGCTTTGTCAAGCGACGTTGAAGGAAGAGTTGCAATCTTCGGATAGTAGCAATCGCTTATCAGGTAGTTGTCCGTTTCGCGTCCGACAATATTTACAAAATGACCATTGAAATGCGCTTTCATGTAAGGCGGAATGTAGTCCATGTAGAACATGTCGAGCTGCAATGCCGCAGGGATTCCTTCATCGACAAGTTTGTCGAGCGCGGCTTTTGCAGCAACAGGATTACCGAATTTTTTGCAATTGAATTTTGCAATGCCACGCTTTGCAAGACCGCTGCGAATCTGGCCCGGCATTGATCGGGTCGCGATTGTCGGGAAGGCGAGGCGGCGGCTTTCGAGATACACGAAAAAGATTCCGCCAGCGATGCCCAAAACCATCGGTTCG
>CAIOZP010000281.1 GCA_903862805.1 uncultured Fibrobacterota bacterium | reverse complement strand
GGTTTGATGAATTTGCGATCAAGGTAAAGATGCAGATTACACAGGCTGGAAACAAGGCGTCGGAAATAATTTCTTCAGCGATTGATTCGCAGACAGAGATACGGTTGCAGATAAAAAAATCTGCTGAGGTTCGATCGAACTCTGCTTCATTTGTTGCACTGAAAAAAGAACTGACCACCGATCTCGACGAAATGATTTTCGCACTTGTTCACGGAAAAACCGGCTGGCAGATGGCGTGTCAGTATCACCGCTATTTGCGTGCCTTCGGCTTTCGTGTGCAAAGAGCTTTTGCCGACATGACCCGTTATCGCGAGAAAATGAATCTTGTCAAAAAATACGAAACAGAAATTGACAGGTTGGAAGCCATCGCAAAAGATCATCCCGAAAAACTTGTTCGCATTGCGTCAATTAAAATGAAACTTGCCGAGTTCGCTGTAAGCCTTTTTGCTCAGCAGGAAGTTCGAACTTTGTTTCCGGTATCGGAAAAGAAACTCGATGCCGAAATTTTTGGCAATCCCGAAGGGACATGATGAAGGAGCAGTAAAAATCCGATCTGATCCTTTTATTTCACAGAAATTTTGCCGACGATTCCATCTGCCAAAGAACGAAGATCACTCGACATATCGCCAGTGCTGCTCATTGCGCAGAGCGCGGTTCCTCTGGCGACTTCCACGATCCTTGCGTCTATCTCGACTTTGTCTCCGACGACGCTTGCAGTGCCGATCAGCGCAAGTTCTGCGCCTGCAAGTTGAGCTGCCGTGATCGCTTCGTTGTCTTCGACTACACCGCTTTGAGCGAGCGATTTTTCCTGCATGAGTTTGTCGAGAAGAGTGCGTTCGACCACTGTGAATTTGCGGGTGTTGATCAGCTTGGTGATTATCATATCGGTAATTGTGCCGGAGACACTGTACCACATGTCCCATCCGTTCGTGTTGACAAAGGGGAACACAGCAATTTTCTTTTTTACAACAGGTGTAGTCGCGGCTCCGGCAAGTTTGTCGAGGAAGGGTTTGATCTCTATTTTGATACCGAGATTGGGCAATGCCGATGCAACCGACTTGCCAAACGTCGAAGCAACACCGGTTCCGGTCTTTGTGAAAGACGCAAGCGTTTTGCCATCAGAATTCTTGAGTGTGAATCCGGCGCTTACATTTGTTTTCACGAACGTATGCGATTCGGAAAGGCCGGTCACATTGCCGGTCTCCGTTCCCTTCACGTCAACAGTCACAATAAAGTCCGACGAAGTGTCGTCGAGGATGTCGTATTTGGCAAGAAGCTTTTCCGCTTTGTCAACGATCTCGGCGCGATCCGCCGAAAGGTCGGAAGATGTTGTAACCACAATCTTCGCATTGGTGGGGTTCGACTTCACGGTATATGCAAAGTTCTGCGCCGAAGATTCGAGCACAGACTTTAACGCGCTCGAGACAGGAAGGTTCATCACGATCTTGTAGTTGTGCGTGCCGACCGATGAAACAGCATTGGCGCCAAGCGGAAACTCGATATTGCCCGATGCGTCGCT
>CAIOZP010000280.1 GCA_903862805.1 uncultured Fibrobacterota bacterium | reverse complement strand
TTCATCAATGGTGCTGCTTGTAGCGACTATAATGAGTCCAAGACCACACAATGCGGCACTTCCGGCGAGCATCCCTATTCCGCTGTTTCGCATCTTGGAGAACTGATAAACTTTAGACTCCAGTTCATCGGGCTGATATTCATCGGTGTACATTGGCTTCCGAATCACTTGCGGAACATAATTCGGATTTACTGCCGAATATGTAACCACCGGTATTGAAGAAACCTTTCTCCCGATTTCCTCGCCGTTGGAACCAACAGCAATATCGCCTCTGAAACGAATTGTATCAGCACCGATCACGACAAAAAGAATCTCTGATTTATTCAAAAACGACTCGCCGTAAGAATTGCGGACGGGGATCTTCGATTCCGATTTATTGAAAACAGTATTTGTATCGGTAAGGATTACATTGCCGATATTTCCGTTCATCATCTTCACCGTCGCAGCGAAAGAACACGTGGCCATGAACAACACGAGCATGAGGAATCTCATTTACAAATCTCCCTGTTTTCTAAAATGTAACGAGTTCAGAAATTGTAAGTCAATCCTGCGTAAACTTTTTCGGCTTTCGGTGAATAGCCGAGGGATGCACGGACGCGATTGAGCCGTGACTTGTAGCTGCCGACCTTTGTTCCGCCGATAACGGAAAGCACCGTTCCGGCGATTGACAAGGGAATCCCGGGGAAAAGCATTAGCATGCCGATTGCGCCGGAAGGATCACTCGTACTTGTATTGCTACTCATCCCATCGTCTGAGGATTCTGTTTCCCATGTTGCCGTGCTCATCATGATCGCTCCGGAAACGATCAGTATTCCTCCGACTCCAAGCATGATGAGTCCGGCGTTGCGCATTCCGGTGAACTGCCGGACCTTTCCCTTCAACTGATTCTCGGAATATTCGTCAGTATATCCACCGCTCTGGGCATGTTCTTCTTCATGCACATAGGATGATGAAACATGATCCGTCACAACTGCTCTGACCGGAAGATCTCGCACTATCTCGTTACCGGCCGCATCAATCGGAACGTTCCCGCGAAATCTTATGGTATCGCTGCCACGGGCGATGAACTGTATGTCATCTTTTTTCAGCATCGCAACACCATATGAATTTTTAACAGGGATCGCGGATTCCGAAATATTGAAAATGGTGAAGGTGTCGGTGATTTCGACATTTCCTTCGCTTCCGTTCATCATCTTTATTGAAGTGCCAGCAGACACCGGAGCAACTGCCGCAATATCGGCTTTACCGTTTCCTGAAACGGCAATGACAATCGCTTCGTTACCTTTGAAACGAATTGTGTCGCTTCCTTCATCAATGAATTCAATCTCGCTTTTCTTTATGCCAGTGTAGCCGTAAGTTCCGTGCATAAGAATCTTTGTTCTCGCCGTATCGCGAATAGCCGCAGGTTCGACAATGGAATATTCGGCGCTTGACCCGTTGGTCAACTTCACCGTGACAGCAAAAGAACTGGACGCCGAGAGAGCTATAAGCACGAACAGAGCGAAGCGCATACGAATCTCCTGAAAAAGAATGTTAAAAAAAACGGGAGGGAATTGGTACCGGACAAAAGAAATATAAATGATTATCAAAACGCCTGTCGAGAACCTTACAATGCGGCAAAGATGCCATCAGACATCAGTGCCGCTATTCTCATTTGTCAATCACCGGATTACCTACCAATAATAAGTCAGACCTAAAGCAAACTGAATCGGCTGCAAAACGAAATTGTTCGACGCAAATCCGGTTG
>CAIOZP010000279.1 GCA_903862805.1 uncultured Fibrobacterota bacterium | reverse complement strand
CGCTTTCTTTGGTCTTGAATCTTCTGACCGTATCTTGAAGAGCCTCCGAAAGCTTGTTGAGATTGTTTGACTCTGAAGAGGTGTCGCGGGTGGCTTGTGCAGCTTTCGTGAATGTATCAGTTATCCGGTGAATGTTTGAACTGATCTCGCTCGTAGTTGCGGTTTGCTCCTCTGCAGCGGTAGCGATTTGATGTATCTGCTGTGTCACTTCACTAATCTGATGCAATATTCCCTGAAGCACTTCGCCTGACCGGGCTGCATCTTCTGTCCCCCTGGCTACTTCGACAACACCATCTTCCATGGCTTCTACAGCAATTTTTGTTTCTTTCTGAATTGCCTTTATCATCTCACCTATTTCCCGTGTTGCGCGGGTCGTTCGTTCTGCGAGTGCCCTGACTTCATCAGCGACAACCGCAAATCCTCTCCCCTGTTCTCCGGCCCGAGCTGCCTCTATTATCGCATTAAGAGCCAGAAGATTGGTTTGGTCAGCAATGTCTTCTATTGTTCCAACAATTGAACCTACCTGATCAGAGCGTTGTCCAAGACTTTCAATTACCTTTGCAGTGTTTTTCACCCGTTCAGAAATCCGTGACATTCCTTCTACCGTAGCTTGAATAACGGTTGCGCCTTCAGTTGCAAGTTTGTTGGAATGCTGTGAATTTTCTGCCGCCATTGAACAGTTTTGAGCGATGTCACTGGAGGTTACAGACATCTCTTCGCTGGCAGTGGCTACCGATGTCGCCTGAGTTGCTGCATCCTCAATTCCTTTTAACATGGTTTGAGAAAGAGCTTGAATTGAGCCGGAAGAACCGGAAACCTGGACAGCAGTCCGGGCTGCATGTGCTATCATTGTCTCAATCGTATCTACAAAGTGATTGAACTGCTTATTTACTTCCGTAAGCTCGTCACTTCCGGAACTGTCGAGACGTTTGGTAAGGTCTCCGTCTCCATGGGACAGATCGGTTATTTTTGATACAAAAGCCGTAATTTTTCCCGTTACTATCAGCCTTAAAGCGATCGACAGACAAACAATACTCGAAATAAGAGCCGCGAGGCCCCAAATAGCAATGATAATGCTGGAGTGCCTGGTGGCATTATAAGCCTGCTCGATGCTTGAATTGAGTTTCAGCACTCCCAGCACTTTCAACTCTTTGTCGTGGCATGCCTTACATCGCTCCTCATTTAATCTTGATATCGCCTCCTCCATCGCGCCCTTCCGGGCGGAAATAAATCATCCCCTGGCGAATCTCGATCATGGCATGGGTGCGCGAAACCGTCGGGTCGTTCAGCACGACATCGCATGAACTGCTGCGGCCTATTACTTTCGAAGACGCATTCGCAACCTGGAAGCGGACGACATTGCCGTTATCGAGGATCGCCGACAGCAGGTATCCGGCCGAGGCCTGGCGTCCGGGGGATGCGCCTGGATTATCACGGCCATGAAACAAGACCGTTTTTGCGCCGCCGCCACCGGCCATGGCTGCTTTACGGAAGCCCGCCGACATCGGCTCGCCGGTATTGAGAAAATAGAGGCCGCGCGCGATCAGCACGATCGGCCAGAAAATCGCGAACAGCGCCAGATCGG